>JAEXPG010000092.1 GCA_023447015.1 Verrucomicrobiota bacterium | reverse complement strand
GGGGGGGCGCGCGCGCCGCGCGGCCGGCTGGTCGTGTGGTCGGCGGGCCCGGATCGCGCCTTCGAGCGCCGGCTCGCGCAGGCGGGTTTTCGCGTGCAGGCGGTGCCGGTGCGGGTGCACGCCGGAGCACGGCAGAGCGCGGCGCGGCTGTTCGTGGGCGACAAGGCTGCGGCGCGGCGCGGTCTGCCCGAGAAACAGGGCGGACCGGCGCGTGGCCGCTCAACGGGCGGCTCACCCTGACCGAAGCAACGGCTGCGGCTCAGCGGACCGCCTGGGTGGCGGTTGGGATGCTGCGGCGGCGCAGCGGGGCTCCGGCGGCCGGTTGGGTCAGTTGGTGTCCACGGACCACACTGGCGGCGGGGTTGGCGCCACCGACCAGGCGGAGCAGATCGGCCACGGCTTCCTTGAGCGCGGCGGACTGGGCGTGCAACTCCTCGGCGGCGCTCGCGCCCTCCTCGGCGGAGGCGGCGTTGCCCTGGGTGACCTGATCCATTTGCGCCACGGCGGTGTTGAGCTGCCCGATGCCGGCGCTCTGTTCGCGCGAGGCGTTGGTGACCTCGCCGATCAGCGTGTCCACATTGCGGATCTGGGTGACGATCTCGCCGAGGCCGGAGGCGACCTGGGTGCTCAGGGTGACGCCGCGGACGCTCTTCTGGATCGAGTCCTCGATCTTCTGGGCGGTCTCGCGGGCGGCGTGGGCCGAGCGTTGGGCGAGATTGCGGACCTCCTCGGCGACGACGGCGAAACCGGCGCCGGCCTCGCCGGCCCGGGCGGCCTCGACGGCGGCGTTGAGGGCGAGGATGTTGGTCTGGAAGGCGATTTCGTCGATGGTCTTGTTGATCTTCGCGATCTCGTCGCTGGAGACCTTGATGGCGTCCATCGCGGCGGACATCGCCTGCATGTCGGTGGCGCCGCGTTCCGTGGCGGTGCGGGCGGCCTTGGCGAGGGAGTTGGCCTTTTCGGCGCTGACGGCGTTGTTCTTCGTCATCGAGGAGAGCTCCTCGAGGGAGGATCCGGTTTCCTCGAGGGAGGCCGCCTGCTCGCTGGCTCCCTCCGCGAGGGACTGGCTCGACGCGGCCACCTGGCCGGCGGCGGCGGCGATCTGGGTCGCGCTCTGGTCGAGCGCCTCCGCGACGGCGGAGAGCTGGCGGCTCAGTCCGGCCACCAGAACTGCGGAGAACGCCGCGCCTCCGAGGATGACCGCGACGGAGAGGACGAGGTTGACGGTGCTCACGCGTTCGGCGAGCCGGTCGGCGTCGGCGGTGCTGGCGAGCGCGTCGCGGAGGTTGAGCTCGAGGGTTTCGCTCAGCGCCGCCTGGTAGGCGATGTAGGCCGGACGGAGGGAGGCGAGATTGGCGGCTTTCGCCTCGTCGAACTTGTTCTGGTCGAGGAGCGCGAGGAGTTGTTGGCGGGCCTGGAGGTAGGTGGCGCGGGCGGCCTCCAGTTTCTCGTATTCCCGGCGGCCGGCGTCGGAGGTGATCAATTGCTTGTACTCGGCGAGCAGCCGGCTGATCTCGGCGCGGTTCGCCTCGATCTCGTTTTCCTGGGCGCGCAACTGTTCGGGCGTGGTGGACTGCAGGGCGCGTAGGACGGAGATCTGCGCCTCGGCGATGCGGAGGGCGACCTTGCTGACCAAGGCCGAGCCCGGCACCGCATCGGACGCGATGAAGGCGGTGGAGGCGCGCACTTGGCGCAGCTGGTTGTACGAGTAGGCCGCCTGCAAGGCGACGAGTGTCAGGATCGCGCCGAAGCCGAAGATGATGCGTTTCTTGATGGTCCAGTTTTTCATGTGGGGGATGCACCGGCGAACACTGCGCTGCGCGATCCGTTGGTGAGTGCTCGGGTCGGCAGGCCCGAGCGGGTGCACGACCGGGCGCGGTCCTATCGGTAGGCGCCGGCCATACTGAAATTGCTCCCGCGGGCGCCGGGCCGGTGAACGAACCGGTGGATGAGGCGAACTTCCCATGAGCCGCATCGATGGGGGGACAGGCCCCGGGGTGTTTTCCGGCGCGGCAGGGCCGGGGGCGGGCGGGGCACAAATAAGCGGGTCGCGGTCCTGCGCCGGTGCGCGGCGGGCCGGCGTTTATGTCTTTCGTGGCGGCGGTTTTCCCGGTTGACCGGGGAGGGGAAGGGGGGCGTCTTTGCGGGCCTACCACAAACGGAACTGCACCATCATGTCCGAAAATACCTCGTACGATCTCATCGTCATCGGCGGCGGCCCGGCGGGCTACGCCGGAGCCATCCGTGCCGGGCAGCTCGGCAAGCGCGGCGCCTGCGTGGAAATGGAACGGGCCGGCGGCACCTGCCTGAACTGGGGCTGCATCCCGACCAAGGCCCTGCTCAAGAGCGCCGAGCTCTTCAAGACCTTCCAGAAGGCCGACGCCTACGGGCTGTCGGTGCAGGGCGCGGGCTTCGACTTCGCCAAGATCGTGCAACGCTCCCGCGGCGTGTCCGACCAGATGGCCAAGGGCATCGAGTTCCTCTTCAAGAAGAACAAGGTGGACTACATCGTCGGCAAGGCCTCCGTCCCCGCTGCGGGGATGGTCGAGATCACGGAGGGCGCGAAGAAGGGCACGATCCTCAAGGCTGCCAAGATCCTCATCTGCACCGGCGCGAAGCCGAAGCGCATCCCCGGCCTCGAGGTCGACGGCAAACGCGTGATGACCTCGCGCGAGGCGCTCGCCCGCACGGACCGCCCGGCCTCCATCGTGGTCGTCGGCGCCGGCGCCATCGGCGTCGAGTTCAGCTATTTCTACAACGCCTTCGGCACGAAGGTGACGCTTGTCGAGATGCTCCCGCAGATCCTGCCCGTCGAGGACGAGGAGGTGGCGCGGTTGCTCGAGCGCAGCCTCACCAAACAGGGCATCGCGATCCACACCGGCACCAAGTGCGAGGACATCCGCGTGACGGACAACTCGGTGAAGCTGAAGCTCGTGAAGGGCGACAAGACCGAGGAGATCGAGGCTGATGCGCTCCTGCAGGCCGTGGGCGTGGGCGCCTACACCGAGGGCCTGCTCGGCCCGCGGGTGAAGCCCGAGCTCGATCGTGGCTATCTCAAGGTCGGCGACGACTATCAGACGACCGTCCCCGGCATCTACGCCGCCGGCGACATCATCGGGCCGCCCTGGCTCGCGCACGTGGCGACGTTCGAGGCGATCAACGCCGTCAACGGCATCTTCGGCGCCGCCAAGCCCGAGCGCGTGAAGCTGTTTCCCGGCTGCACCTATGCCCACCCGCAGGTGGCGAGCATCGGACTCACCGAGAAGGCCGCGAAGGAGAAGAAGCTCGAGTACAAGGTCGGCAAGTTCCCCTTCACCGCCTCCGGGCGCGCGGTGGCGGCGGGCGACTCCGAGGGCTTCGTGAAGATCGTCAGCGACGCCAAGACCGGCGAGATCCTCGGGGCGCACATCATCGGCGGCGAGGCGACGGAGCTCATCACCGAGTTCGGCCTCGCGATGAACGTCGAGGCGACGATCGACGAGATCCATCACACCATCCACGCCCATCCCACACTCAGCGAGGCGCTGGCCGAGGCCGCCGCGGCCACGCACGGGCAGGCGATCCACATCTGAGCGGCGTGTCGCGGCACCGCCGGGCGGTTCCGCGACCGCACTCCCGCACCACGATTCCCATGCGGCATCTCCTTCGGTTTGTTCCGCTGGTCCTCGTGGGGCTGGCCTGCTCGGCGGCCGCGCTCGCGGCACAGGACTCGGTTTCGCCGCGCTGTGTCTTCTGCGAGATCGTCGCAGGGCGTGGCACCGCAGCGGTCGTCCATCGCGACGATCTCGTCGTGGCGTTTCTCGACATCGCGCCGCGCAATCCGGGACATGTGCTGGTGGTTCCGGTCGCGCATGCCGACGACATCGTGGCGACGCCTGCCGCGACGGCGGAACGGATGATGGTCGTCGCCCAGCGGATCGCCCGCGCGATCCGGCGCACCGATCTGCGGGCCGAGGGATTCAATTTTGTCATGAACACCGGCCGAGCGGCCGGGCAGACGGTGTTCCACGCCCATCTCCACATCATGCCGCGTTATGCCGGCGACGAACCTGCGGGTGCCGACCACCAGCGCACGCGGGTGACGCCGGAGTCGCTCGCGCCGATCGCGGAGAAGATTCGCGCGGCGCTGGAAGCGGAAACAACGGCGGATCCGGCGGCCGCCGTCCCCTGAACCGCAGCCGACCGCGTCCGGTGTTTCCCCTCATGCGACTCCTTCGCCCGATCTTCCTCGTCGTCGATCTCGCGTTCATCGCCTATTGGGCGATCACGGCGCTCCACCTGATTCCGGCGGAGTGGCTCTACCAGGACTATACCAATCCCCTGATGGTCGCCTGGAACTGGTCGTTCGCGCCGCTTGATCTGGCGGTGTCGATCACAGGACTTTGGAGCCTGCGCCTGTGGCGGCGGCGCGATCCGCGGTACGCGCGGCTCGCCCTTGTGTCGCTCGCCCTCACCAGCGCTTCGGGTTTCCAGGCGATCTCGTTCTGGGTCGCGCGCTGCGATTTCGATCCGTTGTGGTGGACGCCGAATCTTTTCCTGCTGCTCTATCCCTGGTTCTTCATCGTGAAGTTCCTGCGCGCCGAAACCGCAGCGGAACCGGCCGCGCCCTGAGCGGCGCGAGGACGATGGCGACGATGACGTCCGGTCCGGTATTGATCCTTCCCGGCTACGGCGGCTCCGGGCCGCTCCACTGGCAGTCGGAGTGGGAGCGCCTGTTCCCCTCGTTCCGTCGGGTCGAGCAGCGCGACTGGTCCCGGCCGGACCTTGGCGAATGGAGCGATGTGCTCGAGCGCGCGGTTGCGGCGGCCGGTCCGGAATCGGTGCTGGTGGCGCACAGTGTCGCCTGCCTGCTCGTCGCCCACTGGGCAGCGTACACGCGGCAGACGATCGCGGCGGCTCTGCTGGTCGCGCCGCCGGATCCGGCGCTGGCGGGTTTTCCCTCGGTCCTTTCCTCGTTCGGCCCTACGCCGCGGACTCGGTTGCCGTTTCGCAGTCTCGTGGTCGGCAGCACCGACGATCCGTACGCGGCGGCGGATTTCGCGCCGGCCTGCGCGGCAAGTTGGGGGAGCGAGTTCGTTTCTGTCGGCGCGGCCGGGCACATCAACGCCGAGAGCCATCTCGGGGCGTGGCCGGTCGGGCTGGGTTTGCTCCGCCGGCTCGCCAACGCGGCGCCGTAGTCGTCGGTCGACCGTTCGACGTGCACCAAAACAGGCGCTTGCTGCGGCGCGCGCGACCGGCTGCGACCTTGACGCAGGAGTGGGGACGGCTGCGAATCGGCGGCGCAATCTCGCGGCGCGCCAGCCGCCGCCGGCATCTCCCCTCAACCGCCCCGATTCATCCCATGAAATCGTCCGTCCTGTTCGCCCTCGCGTGTGTGTGTGCTTCTCTGCCGGCCTTGGGTGCCGACGCCTCGTTGCCGCATCTCCGGGCGCAGGGCTCGGCCGTCCAGCTGATCGTCGACGGCCGGCCGTTGCTGATCCGCGGTGGCGAGGTCGGCAACTCGGCGGCGACGAATCCCGAGTACCTGCGGCCGTTCTGGCCGAAGTTTGCGCGGATGAATCTCAACACGCTGATCGTGCCGGTCTACTGGGACCTGATCGAGCCGGAGGAGGGCCGCTTCGATTTCACGACCGTCGACCGGTTGCTCGACCAGGCACGGGAGAACCGGATGCGGCTGGTGCTGCTCTGGTTCGGCTCCTGGAAGAACAGCATGTCCTGCTACGCGCCGGCGTGGGTGAAGCGGGATGCGAAACGTTTTCCGCGGGCGGAGGACCGGGCGGGCGTGCCGCAGGAGATCCTCTCGCCGTTCTCGACGGTGAACCGCGACACCGATGCCCGCGCCTTCCGCACCGTGATGAAACATCTGCAGGCGGTCGACGCCGCGCAGAACACCGTGGTGATGGTGCAGGTCGAGAACGAGATCGGCATGCTGCCCACCGCCCGCGACCACAGCGCGGAGGCGAACCGCGCCTTCGCGGGGCCGGTGCCGGCGGAGCTGATGGTGCAGCTGGAGAAGAACCGCGAGCGGCTCGCGCCGGAGCTGGCGGCCACGTGGCGCGCCCCCGGCGGCCGGCGCAGCGGCAGCTGGTCCGAGGTGTTTGGCGACACGCCGGCGGCCGAGGAGATCTTCATGGCCTGGCATTTCGGCCGGTACACCGACCACGTCGCCGCGGCGGGCAAGGCCGAGCGCGCGCTACCGATGTTCGTCAACGCCGCGCTGATCCGCCCCGGGCACCAGCCCGGGCAGTACCCCAGCGCCGGGCCGTTGCCGCATCTGTTCGACGTCTGGCGCGCGGCGGCGCCGAGCATCGACCTCCTTTCGCCGGACATCTACTTCCCGAACTTCGTGGAGTGGACGCGGCGCTTCAAGCAGCCGGGCAATCCGCTCTTCATCCCCGAGGCGATGCGCAACCAGGAGGCGTCGGTGAACGGCCTCTACGCGTTCGGGGCGCACGATGCGATCGGCTTCGCCCCGTTCGGCATCGAGCAGATCGGCGAGCTGCAGGGCCAGTATCTCGCCGGCAGCTTCGACCTGGTGCGGCAGCTCGAGCCGCTGCTGCTCGCGCACCAGGGTGACGGCACGACCGCCGGCCTGCTCTCGGAAGGCGCGGAGCAACGGCAGCCCCAGCAGGTGCGCCTCGGCGCGTATGTGCTCAACGCGACCTTCGAGCGTGGCGTGCCGCCGGCGCTGGCCGACGGGGCGATCGTGCCCACCGGCGAGGCCCCGAAGGCGATCCCGCCCTCGGGCGGCCTGGTGATCGCGACTGGCCCGGACGAGTTCATCATCGCCGGCACCTCGCTCATCGTGACCTTCGCGACGACGGAGCCCGGCCGGCGCGCCGGTCTGGTCAGCGCCGAGGAGGGCCGCTTCGTCGAGGGCCAGTGGGAGAACATCCGCTGGCTCGGCGGCGACGAGACCCACCAGGGCCGGCATGTGCGGCTCGAGCCGGGACGCTTTTCGATGCAGCGGGTCAAACTCTACCGCTACTGAGCATCTCTCTCGGCATGGCGATGCGCCGTCGGCTCCGAGTCCTCTTCGTCTGCGCGATGAACAAGCGGCGCAGCACCACCGCGGAGCGGATCTATCGCGACGACCCGCGGGTGGAGGTGCGTTCGGCCGGTGTGCGCAGCGAGGCGCCGCGGCGCGTGAGCGCGAAGGACCTGGGTTGGGCCGACGTCGTCTTCGCGATGGAACGGGAGCACAAGCGTCGGATCGCCGAGCAGTTTCCTTCGGTCGCGCTGCCGCCCGTCGAGGTGCTCGACATCCCCGACGACTACGAGTGCATGGATCCGGAGCTGCAGCGGATGCTCCGGGCCATGCTCGACCCGGAGATCGACCATCGCGCGGCCCTGCTGGAAGGCGCCGACGCCGGAGACGAATGAGCTGCGGTCGGGCCGGAGCCGACGGGCGAGTGTGGGTTGTGGTGGTGGATATCCTTTGACGGTGTCGGCACCGGCGGCATGCTGCAGCGGCCCGCACAATCCGCATGGATACCCTGCGAAAACCCTTCTTTCTGGCTGCGCTCTTCTTCGTCCTGTCGGTTGTGCTGGTGGAGACTGGCAGCAGCTTCTTCATCCGGCCACAGCTTCCTGGCGGCCAGCAGTTGTCTTCCGTCGGGGGAGAGCTCGGGCTTGGCGATGCGGTGGGCAAAGTGGATCCGGCGAAGTACGGCGAGTCGAAGCCGACGGGATGCGGCATCGCCTCGCTGAGCTGCCTGGACGGCGTGCTGCTGTTCACCGTCGCGTTGATGGCGGCGCAGTTGTTCATCGGCGAGCGGCTGCAGGGCCGGGTGCAGGGGATCGCGACGCTGGTCTTCGCCTTCACCGCGCTGCTTGGTGCCATCGGGGCGGTTTTCGCGATTCTCGCGAAGTTGCTCCTGATGGTCGGCTTCCTTCTCGCGCTTCCCTTTGGCACGCTGATCTACCTGATCGTCTGGGGCTTCTTCGACACGGGCGGCGCCAGTGTGGTGCTCGGGGTGCTTCTCGCGATGAAACTGGCGTTCGCGATCTGCCTTGTGCTGGCGCAGCAGCGGTTTCTGCAGAACAAGGGGCTGGTGCTGATCATCGTGACCTCGCTGGCCGCGAACCTGATCGTGAGCTTCCTACATGCGATCGTCCCGGTCTTTCTGGTGAGCATCACCGATGCGATCGCGGGCATCGTGGTGCTGATCCTCGGCGCGGTCTGGGCGGTGTCCCTGCTCGTCGGTTCGCTGATCTCGATCAAGAAGGCGCTGGTCTGAGCGACCTATTGGGACGCTTGCCGAGTGGCGGCTGCGCCGAGCCGGATTTTGGCGGGTGTGCTGGTGGTGAGCGTGATCTTGCCGCCGCTGCGCGGGACGAGGAGTCGCAGCGGCTTGTCGCCCTTCTTCAGAGTGAGGTCGAGCGGCTGGTCCTCGGGGGCGGCGGAGCGTTCGAGCGGTTCAAAGTGCACGCCGACGCCGTTCCCGCGGACCAGGCTGAGATCGAGTCCGCGCACCTTGCTGAAGAGCCCACCGCCTGCCGGCACGGTCAGCACGAGGTTGGGTGACGGGCACTCGACGGTCCATTCGCCCGTGATCTTGTCCTTTGCGGGCTTCACACCGGAACTCCCCAGCGAGGACGGGGCGATCGATGGCGGGCCGGGGATGAGCGACACCCAGGAGTCGGCCAATGAGTCGGCCTTTGTGCCGTTCCCGGACTGCCGGCGCCCGAGCACCGTGCAGAGCGTGAAGAGGACGGCCACAAGCGCGACCAGCAGGATCAGGATGCGGTTGGGGGACATGGGCGGGGCGGCTTAGCGGAGCTCCACCTTGGCGCCGGCTGCCTCGAGTGTTGCCTTGAGCGCCTCGGCGTCGGCGCGCGGCAGGTCGACCTTGATGGTCGCGGGCGCCTTTTCGACGAGGTCCTTGGCTTCCTTGAGCCCCAGGCCGGTGGCGGTCCTGAGCTCCTTGATGACGGCAATTGGGGACTTGCCGGCGTCCGTGAGGACGACGGTGTATTTAGGCTTCAGGAGCACGTTCTTGAGCGGACTGGTGGTTGCCAGCTCCGGGCGTGGAACCAGGTGCAGGTTTGGGGGCGTGGGCTTGGGGCGAAGGGCGAGATAGAGGCCGATCCCGCCACCGACGGCGATCAGGGCGAGGAGCAACCAGAACAGCCATGACGACTTCTTCGCCGGGGCGGGGGCTGGCGGCGGTGGGTCGACCACAAAGGCGATGACGGGGCCCTCGGCGTATTCGTCATCCGGGTTCTGCACCGATGCGGTGTTCAGTCGGAACGAGTATTTGCCGGGCGGCACGCCGGCGGGGACGGAGAGGCGGACGACGAACTGGTGCGTGCCACCCGCGGCGAAATCGCGTTCGACCTCCCGGTCGATGCTCAACCACTCGGCCTTGGTGTTGCCGAGCGCGACGAGGCGGACCTGGCCGCGGATCGGCTTCCCAGCGGTGTTGGCGACGGTGATCGAGACCTCGGCGGAGGAGCTGGCGACCGTGATCGGCTTGTCGTCGGCGGTGATGGCGAAGGCGCGGGAGGGCATGGAGGATCTGAGCAGAGGCGGAGTGGTGGACCTTGAGGTATGGGATGACCAGCGGGGGCGGCCGGGGATGCCGGTCTATTGTGCGATCAGGCGGATCTCCTTGATGTGTGGAATGGGGCCGTTCCGGGAGATGGTGAGCGTGTTCGCCCCGGGTTTGAGGCGGGCGCGGACCCCGATGTCGACGGTGCGCAGGGTTGCGATTCCCCAACCGTCGGTGGCGTTGGCAAGGGCGGAGTCGGTCAATGGGGTGCCGTTGACTGCCACGGTGACTGGTCGGCGATCGAGGGATGTGTAGGTGATCTCGACCCGGAAATCGGTGGCTTCGGTCCCACCGAAAGCTACTTCGTAGTCGGCGCGGTCGATACCGTCGCTGGCAATGTTGCTGATCAATCCGGGCCCAAAGTTTCCGACGGTGAGCCCGCGGCTGGTCTTGGCGAAACTCGCGGCCGCGATGGTGATGTTGGGGTGCGGGGCGCGAACCTCGATTTCCTGGGTTGCGCGGAAGTCGATGCCGAACTTGCGGAGTGTGAGCGTGACCGAGTGCGGGCCGGCTTCGCCGAAGGTGTGCACGACATGGTTGGCGGCGGTGGGCGCGGTCGGCTCCGGGCGTGTGGCGGCCTTCGTCGGTGGCGCGGTGGCGGCTTC
>JAEXPG010000080.1 GCA_023447015.1 Verrucomicrobiota bacterium | reverse complement strand
GGGGGGGCGGATCGTGAAAGGGCGCGGCGATCACTCGCGGCGCCGTTGAAGCTGCATCAGGACTGCCAGGTCACGCCTCTCATGTCACCTGTTTTCAAGAACTGCTGGTGCATGAGGAACGCGTTGCCGAGCGTCTGCGGGGTGTGCCCGTGCTCGGTGGCGCGGACGTAGGCGAGGAGCTGGTCGCGGAAGATCGGGTCGGCGCACTTCTCGACGATGAGGTGGGCGCGCTCGCTCGGATCCTTGCCGCGGAGGTCGGCCACGCCGTGCTCGGTGACGACGACCTGCACGGAGTGCTCGCTGTGGTCCATGTGGGAGACGAGCGGGACGATCGTGGAGATCTTGCCGCCCTTGGCGGAGGAGGGGCAGGTGAAGATCGAGATGTAGGCGTTGCGGGTGAAGTCGCCGGAACCGCCGATGCCGTTCATGAGGTTGGCCCCCATGATGTGGGTCGAGTTGACGTTGCCGAAGATGTCGACCTCGATCGCCGTGTTGACGGTGATGATGCCGAGGCGGCGGACGAGCTCGGGGTTGTTGGTGATCTCCTGCGGGCGCAGCAGCACGCGCGGGCGGAAGAACTCGAGGTCCTTGTAGAAGTCGGCGAGGATCTCCTTGCCGATGGTCAGCGAGGTGCCGGTGACGAACTTGACCTTGCCCGAGCGGACCAGGGAGATGACGGAGTCCTGGATGACCTCCGAGAACATCTGGAACTGGGGGATGTCGGGGTTGGCGCCGAGGGCGCCGAGGACGGCGTTGGCGATGTTGCCCACGCCGGATTGGATGGGCAGGAACTCGCGCGGGACGCGGCCGGCGCGGATCTCACCGGCGAGGAACTCGGCGACGTTCTGGCCGATCTTGTTGGTGACGGCGTCGGCCGGCTCGAAGCCGCCGACCTCATCGGGGGCGTTGGTCTCGACGATGCCGACGATCTTCGACGGGTCGATCTTCACCGTCGGCGTGCCGATGCGGTCGGACGGGCGGACGATCGGAATGGGCTGGCGGTGCGGCGGATCGAGGGGCTCGTAGATGTCGTGGAAGCCGCAGAGGCGCGGGGAGTGGAAACGGTTGATCTCGATGAGGACCTTCTTGGCGGAGCGCAGGAAGGTGGGCGCGGCGCCGACCGAGGTGGTCAGGACGATCTGGCCGTCGGCGGTGATGTCGCTGGCCTCGACGATGGCCCAATCGAACTGGCCGAGGAAGCCGCAGCGGACCTGTTGCGCGAGGTGCGACAGGTGCATGTCGAAGAACTTGGTCTTCCCGGTGTTGATACTGTCGCGGAGCGACTTGTTGCTCAGGTAGGGCGTGCGCCAGGAGATGGCGTCGGCCCGGGCGAGCTCGCCGTCGAGCGAGTCGCCGGTGGAAGCGCCGGTGACGACGGCGACCTTGAAGGGGCGGCCGGCCTCGTGCTCCTTGCGGGCGCGGGCGGCGAGGGCCTTCGGGATGACCTTGGCGGCGCCGGCGGGAGTGAAGCCGGAGAAGCCGATGGTCTCGCCGTTTTTGATGAAGGACGCCGCTTCGTCGGGCGTCAGAATCGGGAACGGTTTGTTCATGATAAGTCGGAATCGGTCGGAGATATTTCGCGGAGCAGCTCAACCTCGTGCGGAGCGAGTGAGCGGACACCAACTGGGGATTCGAGCAGGAGCCGGCCGGTGGGGTCAACGCCGGCGAAGCGTCCGGAGCACATTTCTCCGCCGGGACGTAGGGTGACGTTGACCGGCAGACGCCGCCAATAGGGGGCCAGCCCCTGGACCAAGGTGTCGGCGTGGTCGGTGGCGAGCAGCTGGTGGGCGCGGCGCAGACCGGCGAGGACGGCGTCACGAACGGCAGTGCGGGAGGGCGCCCCGGGCAGCAGATCGCTGAGGCGGGCGACGGCGCCGGCCAGTGCCGGGTCGGCGGACTCGGGCCGGTTGTCGAGATTGATCCCCATGCCGACGACGGCAGTGGTGGGGCGGAAGCGCTCCACGAGGATGCCGGCGAGTTTGGCGGGACCGATCATGATGTCGTTGGGCCAGCGCAGGCGGTGCCCGGCGAGGCCCAAGGAGGAAAACGTTTCGCAGAGTGCCAAGCCAGCCGCGAGAGGCAAGAGGCTCCAACGTTCGAACGCGCCGTCGGCGGGGACGACCGCGGAGAGCCAGAGCCCGCCGGAATCCGAGACCCAGCGGCGATCATGGCGGCCGCGGCCGGCCGTCTGCGTGCGGGCGGTGACGGCGGTCCAGGCGGGAAGCTGGGCGGCGTGGCGGTTGGTCGAGTCGACTTCGTCCAGTTCCACCAACGTCCAGCTATCGTCGGTAGTGGAGCTGGTGGCGGTCGGCGGGTGGAGGGGGGCAGTCACGGAGGCGGCTTAGGGGATGATGCCGAGCCCCTTGAGGACTGCGAGCATGATGGCGGCGGCCATGACAGAGCCGACCTGGCCGCCGGTGTTGGCGCCCATGGCGTGCATGAGCAGGAAGTTGTGCTTGTTCCAGCGCTGGCCCTCGTTCTGGACGAGGCGGGCGGCCATTGGGTAGGCGGAAATGCCGGCGGCGCCGACGAGCGGGTTCACCTTACCGCCGGAGAGCACGTACCAGATCTTGCCGAGGAGCAGACCGCCGACGGTGTCGATGGTGATGGCGATGAGGCCGAGGCCGAAGACGACGAGGGTCTGGAGCTTGAGGAACTGCGGGCCGGCCATCGTGCCGCCGATGGCGAGGCCGAGGAAGAGGGTGGCGATGTTGGCGATCTCGTTCTCGCTGGCTTTGGTCAGGCGGGTGACGGCACCGGTGACCTTCATGAAGTTGCCCAGCATGATCATGCCCATGAGCGGAAGGCCCTTCGGGGCGATGAGGCCGGTGATGAGGGTGACGACGATCGGGAAGGCGATGAGGGCGGTCTGGGAGACCTGGCCGCTGACGTTGGGCATCTTTACCGCGCGTTCTTTCTCGGTGGTCATCATCCGCATGATCGGCGGCTGGATGACCGGCACGAGGGCCATGTACGAGTACGCGGCGACGGCGAGGGCGCCGACCATGGCGGGGTCGATCTTGCCGAGCCCGGCGAACATGTTGGAGACGTAGATGACGGTCGGGCCGTCGCAGGCGCCGATGGAGGCGATGGAGACGGCGGTCTCCTTGATGTTGGCGGGATTGACGCCGGGCACGAAGGGCAGGACGAGGAGCGCGAGCAGGAGGGTGGCGAAGATGCCGAGCTGGCCGGCCGCGCCGAAGAGCAGAAGCTTGGGCTCGGCGAGCAGGGGCTTGAAATCGGTCATCGAGCCAATGCCCACAAAGATGAGCAGCGGGAACAGCTCGTTCTCGATGCCCATGTTGTACATGGAGCGGAGTACCCCGTCGGCATGCATGACCTCGCTGAGCGGGAGGTTGACGAGGAAACAGCCGAAGGCGATGGGCAGGAGCAGCAGGGGCTCCACGTCCTTGGCGATGGCGAGGTAGAACATCACGCCCGCGATCGCGAGCATGACGAGGTTGGCCCCTTCGAGGTGGGAGAACCCGGTGATCAGGGCGTTGAGTCCGGAGAGGATGGCGTCGAGCATGGCGGGTTATTCCTCGTTGTCGGTATCCGCCGCGGGCGGAAACATCGAGGTGAGACCGCGGATCAGGGCCGCGACCAGGAAGAGGGTGAGCAGCGTGCCGCCCATGCCGACGAGAAGCATGGTCAGGCCGAAGGTGAGATTGTCCATGAGGGGTAAGGGCAGGTTGAGGGGACCGGGGTTACTTCTTTTCGGGGAAGTCGGGGTGGGCGTCCTTCTCGTACCAGATCGACATCACGATCGAGACCAGGAGCACGAGGCCGATGATGAGGAGGGAGGCGGAGGTGTGGACCTTGAACCAGTGCTCGGTGCCCTCGAGCTTCTCACCGATGGCGTGGGCACCGAGGAGCATGAGTCCCTTGCCGATGCCGGGGACGATCATCTTCCCACCAATGAAGAAGAGGATGAGGCTCACGCCGTGCTTGAGGAAACGGAACAGCCCCATGATCCCGCGGATGGCGAAGAACAGGGAGTTGAGGCCGAGCACGGCGAAGATGTTCGAGGTGAGGACGACGAACGGGTCCTGGCTGATGCCCATGATCGCCGGGATGGAGTCGACGGCGAAGAGCACGTCGGTCGAGCCGATGACGACGAAGACGAGGAAGAACGGGGTGATGAAGAGTTTTCCTTCGTAGCGGGCGAAGAGCCGTTTGTTCTCCTGGGGGTCGTTGTGGAGCGGGAAGAGCTTCGCGGCGGCGCGATAGAGGAGGTTCTTCTCGGGTTGGACCTGGTCGTCCTCCTCGGTGGCGATCATTTTCCAGGCGGTCCAGACGAGGAGTGCGCCGAAGAAGTAGAGCAGCCACGAGAACTTCGTGACGAGGGCGATGCCGAAGACGATGAAGATGATGCGCAGGACGATCGAAAGGTAGATGCCGAGCTTGATGAGCTTCGGCTGCGCGACCTCCTTCACTCCCATCAGCGAGAAGATGAGGATGAAGACGAAGAGGTTGTCGACGGAGAGCGAGTACTCGGTGAGATACCCCGAGATGTACTCCATGAAGACCGTCTTGCCGTTGGGATGCAGCAGGTAGATCGCGATGGAGAAGGCGAGGGCGATGGAGACCCAGAGGGCGGTCCAGCGGAGGGCGGACTTGACGCCGATGGTCGTCTTGCGGTGGGTGACGACGAAGTAGTCGACCGCGGAGACCAGCACAAAGGTGGCCCAGAAGATGAGCCACAGCAGCTTGGTTGATTCCATGGGCAGATGGAAGCGGACGGGTTTAGCGAACCTTGCGGGTGCTGAAGATTTGGCGACGTCCTTCCTGGGACCAAGTCTGGCCCTGGCTTTCGGTGCTGATCGAGACGATCCGGTGATCTGTGCCGACGGCGTCGAAGACCGCCGCGCTGATCACCGCCAGTACCTCGGGGGCGATTTCGGCCTGTGTGCCGGAGGGAGCCGCCGGGCTCTTCCTGGGCCGGATCGTGGAATGGAGCGCATCGACCCTGCGGTGGAGATCAGCCAGCGACTTGATCGCGAGCACCAGTGCAATGCCCAGGATGATCAGCAGCGCGGCGTGGATGGAGATCGGCTGTGCAGCGGGCTCGGCCGCGGCGACGGCAAGGACGGAGAGGGTTGTCAATGCGGGCATTTTCGACGGGGTAGGTTGGACGGAACTCTCGGATGTGCCACCGCGATTCTGCGGCTTCGGTGCTTGGAGGCGTGCAAAAGAAAAGGCGAGGCGGCTGAAGCCGGCCTCGCCCAAGTAGGTGTTCTCAGCTTAGCCGAGGCGGACCATGACGGCGCCTTCCTCGACGGCGTCGCCGGCCTTGACGAGCACCTCGGTGACCTTGCCCGCCTGCGGGGCATAGATGTAGGTGTTCATCTTCATGGCCTCGATGGTGACGAGCGCCTGCTCGGCGGCGACGGTGTCACCAACCTGCACCTGGACGGCGACAACCTTGCCGGCGTGCGGGCAGGTGACGACGCCGGGGCCGGCGGGAGCCGCGGCCTTGGGGGCGGCGGGAGCGGCCGGGGCGACGATCGGGGCGGAAACCGGCAGCGCGGCGGCGGTGGCCGTGCCGGTGGAGGAGGCGGCGTCGAGGGTCTCGACGAGGACTTCGTAGGCTTTGCCTTCGACGGTGATACGGAGCTTTTTCATTTCGAGAAGAGTGTTTGTGGGTGGGGTTTAGCGGACTTTGCGGGTGGCGTAGATGGCACGGCGACCTTCGGCGGCCCAAGTCATAGACTCGTCTTCATCGGCATTGGCAATGGAGATGATCTGCGAGGAACGACCGAGGGTGGCGTGGACGGCGGCGCTGATGACCGCAAGGATTTCGGGCGACAGCTTGCCCGCCGCAGCGGGGGCTGCCGCGACCGGAACCGGCGCGGACTGCGGAGTCGCAGGAGCCGCACCGCCGTAGGTGGCGATGAGATTGCGGCGAGCGTCGATGAGCAGCCAGACGACGCCGACGGCGAGGAAGACGACAAGAAGGACGTTCTTGATCGTCTCCATCGATCCGGTGTCGGAGGTGGCGGCGACCGTCGCGCCGGTGGCGAGGAAGAGGCGGGAAATCATAGCGGCATGTTACCGTGCTTCTTCGGCGGGCGAGTCTCGCGCTTGGAGAGCGAGTTGCGCAGGGCCATGGCGAGAACGCCACGGGTCTGGGCCGGGGTGATGACGTCGGTCACGAGACCGGCGCCGGCGGCCTGGTACGGGGAGGCGAACTTTTCGCGGTAATCCGCGACGAGCTCGGCTTCCTTCGCCTTCGGGTCGGCGGCGGAGGTGATCTCCTTCTTGAAGAGAATCTTCGCGGCGCCTTCGGCACCCATGACGGCGATCTCGGCGGTCGGCCAAGCGTAGACGGCATCGGCCCCGAGGTCGCGGCAGCACATGGCGATGTACGCGCCGCCGTAGGCCTTGCGCATGACGATGGTGATCTTCGGCACGGTGGCGGCCGAATAGGCGAAGAGCATCTTCGCGCCGTGGCGGATGATGCCGCCGCGCTCCTGCTGCAGGCCGGGGAGGAAGCCGCCGGTGTCGACGAGGGTGACCAGCGGGATGTTGAAGCAGTTGCAGGTACGGATGAAGCGGGCGCCCTTGTCGGAGGCGTCGATGTCGAGGGTGCCAGCCTTCTGGGTCGACTGGTTGGCGATGATGCCGACCACGATGCCCTGGACGCGGGCGAAGCCGACGATGATGTTCCGGGCGAAGTCGCGCTGGACCTCGCAGAACTCGCCGCCGTCGACGATGCGCT
>JAEXPG010000028.1 GCA_023447015.1 Verrucomicrobiota bacterium | reverse complement strand
CGACAACCGGCGTCGCCCACCGCGTCGCGCCCTCGGCGCGATGCGCCGGGCCATCCTCCTCCCAGTAGTTCACGCCATTGATGAGCTTCCACGAGAACCAGAGACCATAGTGCCAGTAGTGGTCGGCCGGGTGGACGACGGCGAAACTCGGACCGGCGCCCGTGGAGAGCGCGGCGAAGTGCGGCTTTCCCTCCTGCGGATCGAAGGCGAATTTCCAGACGACCGCATCGCCGCGGGTCCACGCAAGCGAGGAGCCATCGTTGCGCCATTCGGCACGAGCCAAGATCGCCCAAGCCGCCGCGAGAGAAACCAGGAGAGTGGAACAAGCAGAACGCATGGCGAGGAACAGGAGCATAGCTGATCCGGGTCGGGCCACCCGCGCTTTGCCGGTCTTCCTATAGACCGTCCGGTGCACTCAACGTCCATCCGCCCCAGCCGAGATCGGGCCGGAGCGAAGGACTGGAACGACGAGGGCAGGCTCCGCCGTGCTGATGCGGATGAGAGTCGGGCGGCGAGGGACGAGCGCCAAGCCGCCGGAGGATCGGCCAGCGCCGGGACGGCCGCCGGCGTCGCCCCCGGATTATCAGGCCCGCGACACTCGTCTCGCGACCCGCGAGTGGATGAACACGGCTCAGCCCAGGTTCACCTCGCGAAGCTCGCAGGCGTCTGTGTCCATGATTCCGATGCCATGGGCGGCGGCGGCCTTGATCACACCGATGTCGGACGGTTGACGCCGGTGGAGCCGGGCCCCGAAGGAGTCCAGCAGGACCGGGTCGGTTCCGGCGAAGACCTTGTCCGCCCGGCCCATCTCCCCCGGGCCCGCCGGGCCGTTGTTGAGCAGGAACTCCGAGGCATCGACCACGTAGAGGTCGGCTTTGCGCACGAGGTTCGCGTCGGCGATCGCGCGGGCGAGGAAATCCCGGTCCTCCTTCGCCTTCGGGTCCGTGGAGCCGGAGTGGAAGAACTTGTTGGTCGCTCCGCTGCAGGTCCCCATCACGTTCTTCAGGCAACCCGAGAGCATGGTGCCGCCGTGGTGCTTGAAGATCGGGATGTTGATGACGACGTCGCACTCGAAGAGCGCCTGCACCATGTCGGCCTTCTTGATCGCCCGGCCCTGCGGAATCTCCTTCGGGACGAAGGGGCCGTCGACGTCGGTGATCGAGGCCACGAGGTCCTTGTGCCGTTCGCTGAGCGGGCTGCGGGACCAGATGTCCGGCGCGATCTTGAGCAGGAAGAAGATCTTCTTCGCGCCGGCGTCGGCCGCCAGCCGGGCCACGGCGAGCACGACCTCAGTGTTGGCATAGGTGCCGGGACGTTTCAGCCAGCCGGGAGCGTTGACGAGCAGACCGACAGTCGAGCCGGGCTTCACGAAGCGGCCCATGCCGCCGAGAAGCTCGACCGCCTTCACGGCGTTGGCGTAGGGGCTCGGACCCTGGACGGAGGCGACCACCGGCCGCGGCGCGGGGGCGGCAGCGCCACCGGGTGCGACCGAGGGGACGGAATCGGCTTCGCCGGCGACCGCGCGGGAAAGAAGCGATTCGGAGACGAGGGAGACCGCGCCGAGGGCCGCGGTGGTTTTCATGAACGAACGACGTTGCATAGGGGAGGAGGACTTGGGGTTTGCGGACGCGAGGAGAAATCCACGCGGTCGCGAGGATCGCGGTTCCTCACCTCGACGTCAAAGCACCAACGCCCCCGAACGGGCGTCGATCCCGCGAGGAGGAATCACATCGTTGCGGGTGATGTGGAGAATCGCCGGCAGAAGACCGCCACCGCCCACTTCTTGTCGCCTTCGACAGGCGTGCCGACAAAAACGCCCGGCCGGCCGAAGCCGTCCGGGCGCAGAAGGAAAATCCCGAATGCCGCTTACGCCTGGGCGCAGGTGGCTTCCTTGTCCGCGATCTTGATGATCTTGTAGAGGAGCGGGAGGGTGTACTCGTTCTCGCCAATCTCCTCGCCTTTCTGGAGACGCACCGCCGTCTGGTAGGCGTCGATGATGCTCAGGATGGCGATGACCATGCCGGGCAACACGCAGAGGACGTAGCCGATGATGATCGCGACCAGCGTGTAGATGAACTTGCGCTGCTGGCCGTTGATGAGGAGGTGCCCGAGGTTGAAGATGAACCAGGTGAGCAGCAGCGCGACGACCGGATTGGCGTCGGGCTTTTTGATTTTGTTTTGGGACATGGCCTGAAGGGTGAACCTGCGGAGGAGTGGGCTAGGATGTTCTCCGGCCGAAGCTCAGGTGAACAGAGTGCCAAGCTTCTGCTGGATGGGCGCACCAAGCACCGGGACGGGCTTCTGCTCGCACTTGAGCGCGGACAACAGTCCGATGACCCACAGGGCAAACAGGCCAAGGCCGACCACCAGATTGACCAAGCTGACCCCCATCCCGAGAAGACCACCGATCCCCGGGATGAAGCGGGCGATTGTGCCAATGATCGTGAATACGATCGCGACAGCGATACCGACGATCAGCAACCCGAGGGACTGCCGGAGATGGTAGGCCCCGAGCTGGGTCTTGTTCTTGTTGTGCATCAGGATGGCGATGATGATGCCAACGCCGCAGAGGAGCGGCGTGAGGTAGGCCAGCATCGCGATGGTCTTGTCGTCGCCCGCAGGAGCGGAGGAAGGAGTGGCAGGTGTATCGGACATGGTGTTTGTTTGGGTTAGGGAAGTCTCGACGGCATAGCCGCTTGGCCGGATGTACTAGAGAGAAGCCCGTATCAAGCAAACCGGTTTTCAACGGGGCCTGGACCGCGAACAGCCGTGAGCTGCCCGCCCAGCGTCGATTGAGCCCACAGGGTATCTTGGACAGGGAACAAGAGCAGCACACACGATCCGACCACCAGCGCCACCGGCCCCAATCACTCCCTCTGATCGGAGAAAGAGGGAGGACGCAAAATCAGCCGCGACGGCGGCGCTTGAGGTCGAGCTGGGCGTAGGCGAAACGAACCACGCCTTCCAGGCGCTCGGCTTCCTCGGCGGAGAGCGTCTGCTTCTGGGCGAGCGCTTCCTCGGCCCGGCGGCAGGCGGCCTCGACCGCGGCCTCGTCGATCTTGGCGATGTCGATCGCCTGCTCGGCGAGCACGCTGATCCTGTCGCCGGTGATCTCGGCGAAGCCGCGCCCGCAGGCGAGCGACTCCGTGGCATTCCCCTTCTGGACGCGAAGCTCGCCATCCTCGAGCTGGGTGAGCAGCGGGATGTGGCCGGGCAGGATGCCGATCTCGCCCTGCACCGTGGGCAGCACGACGGTGTCCACGGTGTCGGAGTAGACCCGGCCTTCGGGGGTGACGATTTCGAGCGTGAGAGGCATGGAAGCTTACTTCTTTTCCGCGGCGGCGAGCACGTCGTCGATGCTGCCCTTGTTGTAGAAGTCGCCTTCGGAGATGTGGTCGAGTTCGCCGCCGAGGATCATCTTGAAGCCGCGGATGGTCTCGTGGACCGGCACGATCTTGCCGGGGACGCCGTTGAAGACCTCGGCCACGTTGAGCGGCTGGGCGAGGAACTTCTGGATCTTGCGGGCGCGATAGACCGTCTGCTTGTCCTCGGGCGAAAGCTCGTCGAGGCCGAGGATGGCGATGATGTCCTGGAGATCCTTGTACCGCTGGAGCACGCGCTGCACGCCGCGGGCCACATCATAGTGCTCCTGGCCGACGATCGCCGGGTCGAGGGCCTTGGAGCCCGAGGCGAGCGGATCGACGGCGGGATAGATGCCGAGCTCGGCGATGGAGCGCTCGAGCACGATGGTCGAGTCGAGGTGGGCGAAGGTGTTGGCCGGCGCCGGGTCGGTGAGATCGTCCGCGGGCACGTAGACGGCCTGGAACGAGGTGATCGAGCCCTTCTTGGTCGAGGTGATGCGCTCCTGGAGGATGCCCATCTCGTTGGCGAGCGTCGGCTGGTAGCCGACGGCCGAGGGCGGGCGGCCGAGCAGCGCGGACACCTCGGAGCCGGCCTGCGAGAACCGGAAGATGTTGTCGATGAAGAGGAGCACGTCCTGGTTCTTCTCGTCGCGGAAGTACTCGGCCATCGTGAGCGCCGTCAGGCCGACGCGCATACGGGCGCCCGGCGGCTCGTTCATCTGGCCGTAGACGAGCGCGACCTTCGACTTGGAGAGGTCCTCCTGCACGATGACCTTCGACTCGCTCATCTCGTGGTAGAGGTCGTTGCCCTCGCGGGAACGCTCGCCGACGCCGGCGAAGACGGAGTAGCCGCCGTGGGTCTTCGCGATGTTGTTGATGAGCTCCATGATCACGACGGTCTTGCCGACGCCCGCGCCACCGAAGGCGCCGATCTTGCCGCCCTTCATGAAGGGGCAGATGAGGTCGATGACCTTGATGCCGGTGGTGAGGATCTTGGGCTTGGTCTCCTGGTCGACCAGCGCGGGGGCCGGGCGATGGATGGGCGAGAGGCGGTCGTAGCTGACCGGGCCGCGGTTGTCGACGGGCTCGCCGATGACATTGAAGATGCGGCCCAGCACGCCGGCGCCCACGGGGACGGAGATCGGAGCGCCGGTGTCGATCACCTCGGAGCCGCGCACGAGGCCCTCGGAGCTGGACATGGCCACGGCGCGCACGACGCCCTCGCCCAGGTGCTGCTGCACCTCGAGGACGAGCCGGGTGGTTTTGCCCTGCAGCTGGATGTCGGCCTGCAGCGCCTGGAGGATCGGCGGGACGCTGCCGGCGGGGAACTGCACGTCGACGACGGCGCCGATAACCTGGGTGATCTTGCCTTTGTTCATGAGCGGAAAAGAGGGCGTGGTTGGGAAATGGGGATGCCGCGGATCAGACCGCCTGCGCCATCTGCGAAGCGGAGATCTCGAGGATCTCGGCGGTGATGCCGGCCTGGCGGGCCGTGTTGTACTGGAGGGTGAGTTCGTCCAGCAGCTTGGACGCGTTGTCCTTGGCCGTCTTCATCGCGACCATGCGGGCGCTGTGCTCCGAGGCGCGGGCGGAGAGGACCAGCTGGTAGATCAGCCGGTTCACGTAGAACGGAAGCAGCGCCTCAAGCACCTGGTGTGGATCGGGCTCGAAGAGCATCTCGCGGTCGTCGACCTTGGCGGTGACGCCGGTCTCGGTCTGGAGGTGGGCAAGGAAGTCCTTCACGTTGGTCAGCGGCAGGACCGGGCGGACGAGCGGCTCCTGCACGAGCGTGTTGCGGAAACGCGCGTAGACGACCTCGATGGTGTCGATCTCGCCCGCGAGGTACTGCTTGACCAGATACTCGACCGCCGGCCGGACCTCGGCGAACGCGGTGCGGTCGCTGACGGAGAAGTCGGCGGCGAGGTCGCGCTTGGTGCGCGCGAGGAACTGCACGCCCTTGCGCCCGATGGCGACGAACTTGGCCGGCGTCCTGATCTCGGCGACGAGGCGGAAGAGGTTGCTGTTGAGCGGGCCGCAGAGGCCCTTGTCGGTCGTGATCAGCAGGATGCCGCGGGTCTTCACCTCGCGCGCGGCGAGGAAGGGATGCAGCGCCTCGTCGATCCGCGAGGCCACGGCGGCGAGCATGTTGGCCAGCAGCTGGGCGTACGGCCGGCCGGCGAGCGCGGCCTGCTGCGCCTTCTTCATCTTCGACGCCGCGACCAACTCCATCGCCTTGGTGATCTGGCGGGTGTTCTTGACGGACTTGATGCGGCGGCGGATGTCGCGGGTGGAAGCCACGGTAGAAAGAGTTCGGCTTGGGCGAGGCGGCGGCGGGGCGCGGGGCGGATCAGGCCGCGAAGGTCTTCTTCCACTCCTCGACCGCGGGCTTGAGCTCTGCGGCGAGGGCGTCGTTGAAGATCTTCTCCTTGGCGAGGGTGGCGAGGAAGGCCGCCTTGCGCGCGGTCAGGAAGTCGCGGAGCGAGTTGGCCGCCTCGACGATCTTCGCCACGGGCACGGCATCGAAGTTGTTGTTCTGCATGGCCCAGAGCACGGCGGCCTGGAGCTCGATCGGCTGCGGCTGGAACTGGGGCTGTTTGAAGAGCTCGGTGATGCGGGCGCCGCGGTCGAGCTGCGCCTTGGTGCGCGCGTCGAGATCGGAGCCGAACTGGGCGAAGGCGGCCAGTTCGCGGAACTGCGCGAGCTCGCCCTTGAGCTTGCCGGCGACCTGCTTGGTCATCTTCAGCTGCGCGGAGGAACCCACGCGGGAGACCGAGAGACCGACCGAGATCGCGGGCCGCTGGCCCTGGTTGAAGAGATCCGTCTCCAGGAAGATCTGCCCGTCGGTGATCGAGATGACGTTGGTCGGGATGTAGGCGGAGACGTCGCCGGCCTGGGTCTCGATGATCGGCAGCGCGGTGAGCGAGCCGCCGCCGCTCTCCTCGTTGAGGCGCGCCGCGCGCTCGAGCAGGCGGGAGTGGAGGTAGAACACGTCGCCCGGATACGCCTCGCGGCCGGAGGGGCGCTTGAGCACGAGCGAGATCTGGCGGTAAGCGACGGCGTGCTTGGAGAGATCGTCGTAGACGACGAGCGCGTCCATGCCGTTCGCCATGAACCACTCGCCGATCGCGGCGCCGGAGTACGGCGCGAGGTACTGGTTGGCGGGGTTGTCCGAGGCGGGCGCGGAGACGATGATCGTGTGCTCCATCGCGCCGGCCTCCTCGAGCACGCCGATGGTGCGGGCAACGTTGGCGTTCTTCTGGCCGACGGCGACGTAGATGGAATAGACGGGGCGGAACTTCGGGTCACCCGAGGCGAGGCCGGCCTTGTTGATGCGCGCCTGGTTGATGATCGTGTCGATGGCGATGGCGGTCTTGCCGGTGCCGCGGTCGCCGATGATCAGTTCGCGTTGGCCGCGGCCGATCGGGATCATCGAATCGATCGACATGATACCGGTGAGCAGCGGCTGGTTGACGGAGCGGCGGGCGATGATGCCGGGGGCGATCTTCTCGACCGGATAGAATTCCTTGGCGTCGATGGGGCCCTTGCCGTCAACCGGGCGGCCGAGGGCGTCGACGATGCGGCCGAGCAGCGCTTTGCCGACGGGGACCGAGAGCAGGCGGCCGGTGGTGCGGCACTCGTCGCCCTCCTTGAGGCTGGCGACGTCGCCGAGCAGGACGCAGCCGACCTCGTCTTCCTCGAGATTGAGGGCGATGCCGATGACGTCGCCGGGGAACTGGACCATCTCGTTGTACATCACGTCCGAGAGGCCGTCGACCTTGGCGACGCCGTCGGCGAGAGTGCGGATGTGGCCGACGTTCTTCTTGACCGTCTGGGTCTGGAGTTTGGCGATCTGTTGCTCGATTTGTTCGATGACGGAGCTCATCAGGAAAGGAGGTGCGGGTTACGTCGGAGCGGGAAAGGGATCAGGCGGTGGCAGAGGCGAGCGTCTCGAGCTGGGCGGAGAGCGAGCGCTCAAAGACGTCGTCACCGATGCGGATGCGGATTCCGGCGATCAGGGAGGGGTTTTCGACCGCCGTCGCGGAGATCGGCCGGTGGTAGAGCTTGGAGAGTTCGGCTATGATCGAAGGGATCGCACCGCCGGCCAAGGCGCCGGAGAATTCGATGCGAGCGCGAGTGCGGTTCACTTCGCGCGAGGCAAGCCGGTGATACTCCCGCAAGATCGCTGCCGCATGGGCGGGCCGCTTCTGCTCGAACCAGAGCAGCACATCGCGCACCTTGCCTTCGGAGATTTGGCCATTCTCGAGGCTGAGTGAGAGCAGAAGCTTGGCGGTGGCGCGGACTTGGCGGGGAGCGGACATCGGGGAGAAGAGGGGCGGAACAAATCAGCTGGGGAGCCGGAGGATCAGACGCCGGTGAGTTCGCGGGTCGCGGCCTGGGTGTAGCGGGATTTGTCTTCGGGCGAAAGTTCCTTGGTGAGGACCTTCCCGGCGGTAAGGGTGACGAGGCGGGCGATCTCGCCGCGAACCTCGGCAACCATCTTGGCATGCTCGAGTTCGATCGCCTGTTGGGCCTTGGCGAGCATCGCCGCGGTCTGCGCGGTGGTGTCCTGCATCTGCCGATCGGCGAGGTCCTTCGCCGTCTTTCGCGCATCGGTGACGATGGACTGGGCCTCGAGCGCGGCTTTGCGCAGGATTTCCTCGCTCTGCTGGTTGGCCTGTTCGAGCTTGGCCTTCATCTCCTCGGCATACTTCAGGCCGGATTCGATCTTGTGCTGGCGCTCGTCCATGGTGGCGAGGACCGGCTTGAGGCCCCAGCGGTAGAGCACGAAGGCCAGGATCGCGAAGCTGATGGCCTGCATCACCACGTAGTTGACCGACAGGCCGAACTGCTCGGCCATGCCGCCGGACGCGGCGTGGGCGGCGACCTCGTGGGTTTCGGCGGCAGCGAGGAGAATTGGGAGCATGGCGAGGAGGAGAGAAAAGGAGGGCGGGCGCG
>JAEXPG010000026.1 GCA_023447015.1 Verrucomicrobiota bacterium | reverse complement strand
CTCCCGGACATTCTCGGCGCCGACCGCCTCGCCGCCGCGACCAAGCTCGCCGCCACCGAGCTGCGCAGCGGCGTCTTCCTCAGCCAACCCGACGGCCACTACCAGTTCGTCCCGTGGCCGCACGAGGCGCAGATCGCGCCCGCCAACGACCTCGTCGCCGGCGACTTCGACGGCGACGGCCACGCCGACCTCTATGTCACCCACAACACCTACGCGCCCGCACCGGCGATCGGCCGCTTCGACGGCGGCGTGAGCCAGCTCCTCCGCGGCGCCGGCCACGGCGGTTTCACGCCCGTGGCGCCGGCCACGAGCGGACTCGTTGTCCCCGGCGACGCGAAGGCGCTCGCCGTGCTCGACCTCGACGAGGACGGCTGGCCGGACTTCCTCGTCTCGCGCAGCAACGACTCCACCCTCGCCTTCCGCAACCGTGCCATCACCGGTCGCCGCTCGGTGCGCGTCGTCCTCGTCGGCGCCGAGCCCGGCAACCCGACCGCGATCGGCGCCCGCGTCACCGCTGAGTACGTGGATGGCACAACCACCGCCGGCGAGGTCTGCGCCGGCTCCGGCAGCTCCAGCCAGTCGACCGCCGCGCTGTTCTTCGGCTCGCCCGAGGCGAATCCGTTGCGCCGCCTGCTCGTCCGCTGGCCGTCCGGCGCATCGACCACCCACGAGATCACCACGCCGGCCTCCGGCCCGATCCGCGTGCAGGAAGCCGCGCGGCCCTGAGCCGCGCCGGATCGCCGGAGGCTGCGACGAAGACTCCCGCAGGTTCGTTCTCGCGGGAATGCCACGTCGCGCGAGCCAACCGCGAGCAGGAGTGGACCGCCGCGATCGCTGCCCGCGCGAAGCCGTCCACCGTCGCTGCGGGCGCGTCCATTCTTCGTGCGGGGAAGCTCCGCGGAACCCCGCCCTCCGGACGGCCTCCGTGGCCCGCGTGCGCCTCGGGCATTCCCACGGGTTTCCATTCTGGGCTTTTGCTCATTACGCCCCATTCCTCGGACCAGAAAATGCTGGCGTTTCGGACCTGCGGACCGCAAAAAATCTGCCCCCCCAACGCCCTTCATGCTCCAC
This sequence comes from Verrucomicrobiota bacterium, assembly GCA_023447015.1. Taxonomy (GTDB): domain Bacteria; phylum Verrucomicrobiota; class Verrucomicrobiia; order Opitutales; family Opitutaceae; genus CAJCBL01. The sequence continues at coordinate 4,291 of JAEXPG010000026.1, read as the reverse complement.
CGCACCCGCTCTGTCGCCACCTCGATCACCGCGCCCCGCGCCAGCCGCCGGCGCCGCGCGCTCGCCGGCGTCGCCGCCCTGACCTTCGCCGCGCTCGGGGTCGTCGCCGCGCCGAAGACCGGCCTCGACCAGTCGCTCGTGCTCACCCAGGTGCCCGTGGATCCCGCCCAACCGTCGGCCTCCGCCGCGCCCACGGGGCTCATCCGCACCGATTGGTTCGTCGGCGCCCGGATCGTGGTCGTCGCGCCCGACGGCCAGACCCGCGCGCTCTCCGAAGGCTTCGACTCCGCCTGCGACCCCAACGTCTCGTTCGACGGCCAGCGCGTCCTCTTCGCCGGTCGCAAAGCCCGCGGCGACCGCTGGCGCATCTGGGAGATCGGCGTCGACGGCAAGAACCTCCGCCCGGTCACCCCGGAGAACCTCGAGGCGCGCAACGCGATCCACGTCTCCACCCTCTTCACTCTCGATTCGCCCAAGCCCTGGTTCACCACGGTCTTCGTCGGCCGCGAGATCGGCGCCAACGGCGCCGCCGGCCCCTGGAACCTCTACAACATCAAGCTCGAGGGCGGCGACGTCCGCCGGCTGACGTTCAACCACGCCAACAACCTCGATCCGTTCCAGGCCGCCGACGGCCGCGTGCTCTACGCCACCGAGCGCGGCGCTTACGAGGCCGGCGACGCCATCCGCCGGATGAGCCTCTTCGCCATCCACATCGAAGGCGCCGACAACGAGCTCTACGGCGCCGAGCGCGGCGCCCGCGTCCAGCAGATGCCCTGCGTCACCGAGCAGGGGCTGGTGGTCTTCGTCGAGTCCCCCGAATCCGCCGCCGACGGCTCCGGCCAGCTCGCCGCGGTCGACCAGCGCCGCCCCCACGTCACCTACCGCCCGCTCACCACCGACGCCGCCTTCCGCTACCTCCACCCCGCCCCGCTGCGCGCAAACCAATTGTTGGTCGCGCGCCGCCCGGCCGCCGGCGCCGGCACCTGCGGCATCGTCCGCTTCGACGCCGACACCGGCCGCGCCGAGCCCGTCTTCGACGATCCAGGTTTCCACGACGTGCAGGCCGTCCTGCTCGCCCCGCGCCCCCAGCCCGACGGGCATTCCACCGTCGTCACCGCCGCCGACACCTCCGCCGCGCTCTACGGCCTGAACTGCTACACCACCGACGCCGCCCGCGCCGCCGGTCTCAAGCCCGGCGAGGTGAAGCGCATCCGTTTCCTCGAAGGCATCGCCGCCCAGTCCGGCAACGCCACCAACGGCCTGCTGCCGCGCCGCGTCGTCGGCGAGGCGCCGGTCGAGTCCGACGGCTCGTTCAACGTCGTCCTGCCGGCCGACACGCCCCTGCTCCTCCAGACGCTCGACGAACGCGGTCTCGCGCTCGGCACCTGCGGCTGGGTCTGGCTGAAGCCGAAGGAGAACCGCGGCTGCATCGCCTGCCACGAGGACCCCGAGCTCGTTCCGGAAAACGAGTACGTGCAGGCGCTCCGCCGCCTCCCGAACCAGGTCCTCACCCCGCCCGAGCAGCGGCGCAGCGTCACGTTCCTCCAGGATGTCGTGCCGATTCTCCAGAAGTCCTGCGCCACCGCCCAGTGCCATGGCAGCACGATGTCGCCGCTGCACCTGCCGCTCACCGCCGCCGTGCCAAGCACCTCCGATCTGCGCAAGGCGTTCGACAACCTCACCGCCCCGGCGACCAACATCACCCGTTCGCCCGACGCCGGCCCCGCCCCGGGCAAGTACATCGACGCCGGCCGCGCCCGCACCAGCCGCCTCACCTGGACGCTTCTCGGGGAGAACACCGCCCGCCCGTGGGACCAGACCGCCAAGTCCACCCTCGCGCCGCGCAAGCACCGCCCGAACCCGCAGACCGGCGAGGTGCCCCAACTCGGCGCCGAAGAACTCAAGACCGTGCTCCTCTGGATCGACCTCGGCGCCCAGTTCGACGCGCCGGCCGCCGCCGACACCGCCTCCACCCCCGCGACCCCGTCGAAATGAAAACTTCCCTCCGCCCGACCCTCGCCGCCCTGCTGCTCGCCACCGCGCTTCCGGCCGCCGCCGACACCGTCTGGCCCTCGTTCTCCGACATCACCGACGCCGCCGGCATCACCTTCAAGCACAGCGTGGGCGACTTCGACCTGAGCAACATCGTCGAGGCCACCGGCCCGGGCTGCTGCGTCTTCGACTACGACAACGACGGCTTCCAGGACATCTACTTCGTCAACGGTCGCTGGCATCCGGACATCAGCGACAACCGCGGCCGCTCCCTCAAGGGAAAGCTCCGGAACGCCCTGTACCACAACAACGGCGACGGCACCTTCACCGACGTCACCGAGAAGGCCGGCGTCGGCGGGTTCGACGACAGCTACGGCATGGCCGCCTCCGCCGCCGACTACGACAACGACGGCTACGTCGACCTCTACGTCTGCAACTACGGCCGCAACCAGCTTTTCCACAACAACCACGACGGCACCTTCACCGACGTCACCGAGAAGGCCGGCGTGGCCAGCCCCGGCTGGGCGCTCGCCGCCCCCTGGCTCGACTACAACGGCGACGGCCGCCTCGACCTCTTCGTCGTCCACTACCTCGAGTACGACAAGGGCGAGTTCCAGCGCACCGGCGCCTACTACAAGGCCGACAACTTCCCCGGTCCGCTTTCCTACCCCGGCCTGCCCGACCACCTGTACCGCAACAACGGCGACGGCACCTTCACCGAAGTGACGAAGGAGGTCGGCCTCTGGGAGCCCACCGGCCGCGGCATGGGCGCCGTCGCCTGCGACATCAACGGCGACGGCTTCGTCGACCTCTACGTCACCAACGACGCCATGGCCAACAACCTCTGGATCAACGACGGCAAGGGCCACTTCTCCGACATGGGCGTCGAGACCGGCACCGCGTTCGGCGAGGGCGGCCAGGGAGTCTCCTCGATGGGTCCGTTCGTGGCCGACGTCGACCGCAACGGCCTGCTCGACATCCTCGTGCCCGACATGGGCTACAGCTCGCTCATGCTCCAGGCGCAGAAAGGCTTCTTCACCGACGTCACCGCGCAGTCCGGCGTCGCCCTGCTCTGCGGCCAGTACACCGGGTGGGGCGGCCTGCTCAACGACTACGATCACGACGGCTACGTCGACCTCTTCATCGCCAACGGCGACCCGCACCATCTCTATCTCGAGGAGGCCACCCTCGCGCGCAACGACGGCAAGGGAAAGTTCACCGACATGGCCCGCCAGTCCGGCGATTTCTTCGACCACAAGTTCGTCGGCCGCGGCGCCGCCTTCGCCGACTTCGACAACGACGGCGACCTCGACATCGTCATGGACGTCATCGAGGGCCAGCCGCGCCTGCTGCGCAACGACAGCACGCACCGCCACCACTGGCTCACCGTCGTGCCCGTCCGCGCGGATACCGGTGCCATCGCCCTCGGCGCGACCGTCACCGTGAAGGCCAACGGCCTCACGATGATCCAGCCCGTGATCGGCGTGAACGGCTACCTCACCGCCAGCGACCCGCGGCCCAACTTCGGCCTCGCCGCCGCCGACACCGCCGAGTCCGTCGAGATCACCTGGCCCGACGGCCGCAAGCAGGTCCTCGCCAACGTGAAGGCCGACCAGATTCTCAAGGTCACGGCCGCCCCCGCGCCGTAAACCCACCGGACCCGCACCATGATCCGCCCCGCGACCCCCCTTCTGGCCTCGACGCTCCTCCTGGCCGCAACCGCCGGCCTCCACGCCGAGGAATACTACAAGAAGCCCGCCAAGGACCCGCTCTTCATCGGCGTCCAGGCCTGCACCGCCTGCCACGATGGCCCGGACTCGGGTTACCAGTCCAGCAAGTGGCGCCTGACGGCCCACGCCAAGGCCTATGCCTCTCTCGCCAAACCCGAGTCGAAGGAGATCGTCCGCCTCAGCGGTCTCACCGGCGACCCCTACAAGCTGCGCATGTGTCTCGGCTGCCACGCCACCGCCTCCGAGGCGGAGGAATGGGAGAAGATGCCCGAGTTCCGCCTCGAGGACGGGATGCAGTGCGAAGCCTGCCACGGTGCCGGCAGCGAATACGCCTCGGCCGAGGTCATGAACGATCCGCAGAAGGCCCGCGGCGCCGGGTTGAAGATTCCGACCAAGGACGACTGCCGCATCTGCCATCGCCCCAAGGGCTCCCACGACGCCGTCCTGAAGGGCAAACCCTTCGATCTCGATGCCGCGTGGACCGCCATCGCCCCCCCCCCCCCCAAACCCGACGCCCCCCGCCCCCCCCCGCCCCCCCCACCCGCCCCCCCCCCCCCCCCCGCCCCCCC
>JAEXPG010000017.1 GCA_023447015.1 Verrucomicrobiota bacterium | reverse complement strand
GGAGAGCGAGGCGCGGGCGTAGTCGTTGCTGCCGCGGAACCGTTTCAGGATGCTCGGGATGGCGGCGCCGAGATCGGCGCGGCAACGCCGCGGGTAAAGCGTGTCGCCCTCGTAATAGGCTTCGACGAGCTCGGTCGCGCCACGGCCCACAAAGTCGCCCACGAAAAGCAGCGCGGGGTGTTCGGCGGAGGCGCGGTACGGCGTGTTCAGACCGAGGTTACCGACGGCGTAGTCGGGCCGGCCGTCGCCGTTGAAGTCGGCGGTGGCAAGGGAACGCCACCAGCCCGTGCCGGCGGCGGCGAAGCCGAGCTGCTCGGTCCAGTCGGCGAAGCCCTTGCCGGCCTCGTTGTGGAAACAGCGCACGGCGCCCCACTCGAGCGTGAGCAGCAGGTCCGGCCAGCCGTCGTTGTCGACGTCGCTCCAGAGCGCGGCGGTGACCATCCCGACGGAGCGCAGCGCGGGCACCAGTTCGGCAGTGACATCGGCAAACGTGCCGCCGCGGTTCGCGAGCAACGCGCTTTGCGGCGCGGTGGGGTATTGGCCGGGAACCACGCGGCCGCCGAGGAACACGTCGAGCTTGCCGTCGCGGTCGAAGTCGGCGGCGCAGAGCGCGCCGGCGCTGATAGCGAGCGCGGGCAACGCGCTGGCCGGGGCGGGCGTGAAGCCGCCGTGCCCATCGTTCAGGTACAGTCGCGGGTGGTAGTCGGGCGAGTCGGCGGGCTGGCTCACGCCGCCGGCGGCGACGAGCAGGTAGGGTTGACCGTCGCCGTTGGCTTCGAAAACGAGGATGGGGCCGTCGTTTACGGCTGGCGGCGCAGCGAGGGCCGGCATGGCGACCGGGGCCCAGGCGGAGCCCGCGGGGCGGAGGACGCGCAGCGGATCGAGCGTGGTGCCGCCGATGACGACGCTGTCGCGGCCGGTGGCGTCGAGGACCGCGACGGCGAGCGTGGGCCCGCGGCGGTTGAAGGTCGTTGGCAGAAGCCGTTGCTCGAGGAATTCGTCGTAAGGCTCCTCGCGGGTGGTGCCGGCGAGGCCGAGCGCGGCGGCGGTCTCGGTGAACTGCGCCGGCGGGGGCGGAGCGGCGGGGGGCGCGGCGACAGTCGCCGCGTCGGGCTCGGTGATCGTGAGGCGCTGGTCGGCGGCGAGGTTCTCGAAGGTCTGCACGGTGCCGCTGGGCCAGGTCACGGTGAGGCGGCGGACCGTGGTCTCGTCGCCGAGGCCGAAGTGGGCAATTGGTTCGCTGCTGGCCATGAAGCCGCGGCCGAGGGCGATCGGGCGGATCTGGGTTCCGGCGGCGGTCTCGAGCGTGACGAGCGCGCCGATGCCGAATCGGTTGGAGCGCGTGCCGCGCAGGGCGCAGACGAGGCGGTGGTCGGAGTCGCTGTCGTTGCGCAGGAGCGTGGGGCCGGCCTGGTAGTTGCAGTAGAGCAGGTCGAGGTCGCCGTCGCCATCGAGGTCGCCGGTGGCGGAGCCGAAGCTCACGCCGGTGTCGGCGAGTCCCCAGGCGGTGGAGACGTTCTCGAAGCGCAGGCCGCCGAGGTTGCGGAAGGCGAGGTTGGACTCGGCGAGCTTCGGGCTGTTGCGCACGGCCTGCATCGCCGTGGTGAGGTCGCCGGCCATCGCGCGGCGGCCGATGAGGTCCTGGTTGTGGATCTCGCGGTACATGCCGTTGGTCACGTGCAGGTCGACGCGGCCGTCGTTGTCGAAATCCTCCCAGCGCGGCGACCACGTCCAGTCGGTCGCCTCCAGCCCGGCGCGGCGCGCGGCCTCGAGGAGGCGACCGGCGCCGGTGTCCAGGAGCAGGGCGCTGACGGGGAACTGGCGGACCTCGGCGGCGCCGTCGGCCGGCGGGCGGAGGCGGGCGCGGGTCTCGGCCATGGTGCGCTGGTCCTTGGCGTGCGTGGTCGTCGCCATGTCGGTGACGTAGAGGTCGAGCCGGCCGTCGTTGTCGACGTCGCCAAGGTCGGAGCCCATCGAGGAGTAGGGGACGACGGGCGCGGTGCGGGCGATGACGTTGGTGAACGTGCCGTCGTGGTTGTTGCGGAAGAGTGCGTCGGCGACGGAGAAGTCGTTGGCGACATAGAGGTCCGGCCAGCCGTCGGCGTCGAAGTCCCACCAGAGCGCGGAGTTGCCGTGCGAGGGGCCGGGCGCGATGCCGGCCTGGTCGGTGACCTCGGTGAAGGTGCCGTCGCGGTTGTTGTGGAAAAGGTGGTCGCGCTGGCCCTCGGGGTGCGTGGCGGCGTCGAGGACGTTGGTCTGCACGAAGACGTCGAGCCAGCCGTCGCGGTCGTAGTCGCCGAAGACGGCCATGAGGCAGGCGTCGCTCACGGCGAGGCCGGCGGCGGTGGCCTGTTCCTTGAAGGTGCCGTCGCCCTGGTTGATGTAGAGGAGATTGGGCGCGCCGAAACGGCAGAGGTAGATATCGAGGCGGCCGTCGTTGTTCACGTCGGCGAAGGTCGCGCCCTGTTTCCAGATCTTGGCGGCGGCGCCGGTGTCGCCCACGCCGGCGCGCTCGGTGACATCCTCGAACTTCCAGTCGCCGAGGTTGCGGAAGAGGCGACAGCTCTCGGTCTTGCTGACGACGAAGAGGTCGGGCCGGCCGTCGCCGTCGTAGTCGCCGATGGCGACGCCGGTGCCGATGCCGCCGAGGTCGAACTCGCGCGAGCGGCGCCCCCACATCTCGGGATCGTCGTACTTGTTCTCCGCCACGACGCCGGACGACTCGGGTGCGACGACGGAAAACAGCGTGGCAACGCGCGGGCCGGAGCGCGGCGCGAGGGGCTGGGCTTCGAGACCGACCGACGCGGCGGAGGCGGTGGCGGTGCAGGCGGCGGCCGCGAGCAGCGAGGCGAGGGCGCGGATCGAGAAGCGAGCGGTCGGGCCGAGGCCGGAGGA
>JAEXPG010000008.1 GCA_023447015.1 Verrucomicrobiota bacterium | reverse complement strand
GTGACCTTCTTGAGGACGGCGAAGAACTGGGGCTGGAAGATGTCCCCCTTCTTCACGGTGAGGGCGATGATCACGCGGTTGGCGTTGCCGAAGGCGGTCTGGTACTCGACGAAGGTCCGCACGTAGGGGTGTTCGGCGGGGAGCTGCTTGATGAAGCTGGCGTCGATGTGGGTGCGGCTCGCGAAGAAGCCCATCGCGAGGGTGAACAACGCGAAGAGCGCGAGCACGGTGCGCCGATGGCCGAAGATCAGCGGCTCGAGCGCGGCGGTGAGGCGGGCGGCGATCTTCATGGCGTGGCTGCGGCGGGGGCGGCGTGGAGCGGGGGAGCGGACAGACGACGGACGCCCTTCTCGCCGACGACGAGCAGGGCGCCGTCGGCGGTTTCATGGAGCGCGGCGACACCTTCGGAGCCGCCGGGGCGCCAGAGCTCGAAGTTCTGGCCCTGGTCGCGGCTGACGAGGAAATTGCCGGACTGGCCGGCGAGGACGACGAGGCCGTTGCGCAGGCGCAGTCCCTGCATCAGGAGCGTGGGCACGGGCGAGGCGACCGGGAGCCAGCCGGCGCCGCCGTTGGTGGAGCGGAAGACATGGCCGCGTAGGCCGTGGACGAGGAGCTGGCCGTCGGCGAGCGCGACGAGGCCGAAGAGCGAGCCGTCGTAGGGTGGCGGGACGGGCTCCCAGGAGAGGGCGCCGTCGCGGGAGCGGAGGAGGGTGCCGGACTCGCCGGCGAGAAAGAGCGAGCCGTCCGGCGTGCGGGCGATGTGGTTGAGGTGGAACTGGTCGGGCTGGGGTTCCGACCGGGTCCAGCTGGCGCCGGCGTCGCGCGTCGAGAGGCAGAGCCCGTAGGCGCCGACGGCGAAGCCCTCGTTGGCGTTGAGGAAGAGCACATCGAGCAGGACGCTCTCGCGGTCGAGGTTGGCGGAGAGCCGCTGCCAGGATTCGCCGGCGTCGACGGTGCGCAGGATCGTGCCGAGGTGGCCGACGGCCCAGCCGTGCCGGGTGTCGGCGAAATGCACGGCGGTGAGGGTGGCGCGGGTCGGGGTGGGCGCTTGGCGCCAAGTCAGTCCCTGGTCGTCGGAGAGGATGATGTGGCCGCGTTCGCCGACGGCGACAAGGCGCGGGCCGGCGGCCGCGATGTCGAGCAGGAGCGATTGCGCGACGAGCGGTGCGATGAACGCCGGACCGTCGGTATCCGCGGGCTGCGCGAGTGCGGTGTTGGCCGGAGCGGACGGATGCGCGCTGCCGCCGGGCGCCGCGGAATCGGCGGGCGTCGCGCAGGCGAGCGGCGAGCCGACCGGTCCGCAGAGGACGAGCGCGGCGAGGAGACGGAGCGCCGCCGCGCGTGGGAGCGGCGACGCGGCGGCGGGGGCGTTCACGGAGTGGCGGAGGCTCAACGCAGGCCCTCGGCGCGGAGGCTGGTGGGGGTGAAATCCTGCGCGGTGCGCGAGACGTTGAACTGGTACATCTTGTCCTCGTTATCGAGGCCGTAGGCGAGGTAGCGGCCGGCGACGAGGTCGGTGTGCACCTCGAGCGTGCTCCAGAAGCAGCGCACGTCGTAGTAATTGATGCAGTGGGCCTCGGAGACGCGCCAGAGCTGGCCGCGGGCGTCGTACTGGTCGACGGCGAGGATCTGCCAACTGTCCTCGTCGAGGTAGAACGTGCGGCGCGGGTAGAGGTGGCTGGTGCCGGGCTTGACGGTGGCCTCGACGACCCACACGCGGTGGAGCTCGTAGCGGGCGAGGTCCTGGTTGATGTGCAGCGGAGTGAGGATGTCCTTGTACTTCACCTGGTCGGAGTGGAGGCGGTAGGAGTTGTACGGGACGAACAGCTCGCGCTTGCCGAGGAGCTTCCAGTCGTAGCGGTCGAGGGCGCCGTTGAACATGTCGAGCTGGTCGCTGGTGCGCAGGCCGTCGGCGGCGGTGCCGGGGCCGTCGTAGGCGACCTGCGGGGCGCGGCGCACGCGGCGCTGGCCGGTGTTGTAGATCCAGGCGCTGCGCGGCTCCTTGATCTGGTCGAGCGTCTCGTGGACGAGGAGGATGGAGCCGGCGAGGCGGGCCGGGGCGACGACGGTCTGTTTGAAGTAGAAGACGATGTTGTCGAGCTTGGCCGGTGTCATGCCTTCCTGGACGTACGGGAAGAGAAACTCCTCCTCGAAGCGTACCAGGGTGTAGTCACCGCCGCGGGTGGGCGTGGCCTGGTTGATGGTGCGCAGGGCGGAGACGCCGCGGAAGCGCAGGAGGTGGTTCCACATCACCTGCTGGCCGTCGGCCGGGATCGGGAAGGGCACGCCGATGACGGCGTCGATCACGCCGTTGCCGTCCGGGGCGAGCTTGGCGTCGACGGCGGTCTTGCGCGTGGCGTCGTAGATGTACTGCGGCTGGGAGACGCTGCGGTGCGAGGGGTAGACGACGAGCTTGTAGTCGGGGTAGGTCTGGAGGAGCGCCTGCGCGCCGGCGGTGAGCTGTTCCCGGTATTTCGCGGCGTCGGCCGAGGTGATGGTGAAGAGCGGAGCGTCGGCGGCGTAGGGATCGGGGTGGTGCTTGCCGGGCGTGTAGCCGGCGGGAGCCTCAGTGATGCCGCCGGTCCAGGCGGGGATGGTGCCGGCGGCGTTGCCGGCGCGTTCAGCGCCCATGGGCGTGAGGTCGCGATCGAGGCGGGCCGCCTCCTCGGGGGTGACGCCGGCGGCGAGCCAGGCGGGGACGGTGGCGAGCAATGCGGCGGCGAAGGAGCGGAGCGATGAGGTGCGCATGTGCGGGAGGGGAGCTCGGGTTAGAAGGAATATTTGATCGTCGACGAGATGAAGTCGCGATCGCGGAGGAGATTCTGCGGGCCGGCGCCGGAGTAGTTCACGTAGCGCAGGTCGAGGGTCCACTTGTTCTGGTAGGTGAACTCGAGGCCGAGGGTGAGCGTACGGCGGTCCTCGACGAAGTTGCCCAGGGGCAGCGGGGTGTTGCCGAGGAAGTCGTAGCCGAGGCCGATGCTGGGCGCGAGGTTCACGCCGGCAAAGACGTTGTTGTAGTCGAACTTCGCCAGCAGCTGGCAGCCCGCGGAGAAGTCGTCGGCGAAGGCGGAACCTGGCGTGGTGCGGAAGGAGCCGTTGCCGGTGCCGATCATCGCGAGGGCGTCGTTGGAGGTGAAGGTGCCGGGCCCGTCGTAGCGCAGCGCGCTATTGTCGGGCAGGCCGGGGACGGCGACCGCGGCGACCTCGGCGACGAGCGTCCACTGGCTGGCGCCAAGGAGACGTCCGAAGACCTTGGTGGCGGTGGCCTGGCCCTGCCAGACGCCGTGGCGGCGATAGCCGGCGACGTCGACGCCGTACCGGCCGGCGTAGCTGCCGAGCTGGTTGAACTGGCCGTACCTGGAGCCTCCGGGGGAATCGAGGGCGGACATCGCGGCGAAGAGCAGCTCGACGTCGTCGACCTGGAGGGGCTGGTTGGCCTTGTAGGACAGTTCGCCCTGGAGGGAGATGCCCGCGATCGTGGTGTTGAAGCTTGTGCCGATGAGCTGGATATCCTCGGGGTATTCGAGCACGTAGCGGCCGGTGGCGGCGGCGGAGAGGAAGGCGAGCTTCTTGGCGCCGGCGGCGATCTGGGCCGCGCTCGGGTAGAACGGCTGGAGCGATGCCGGCAACGCGCCGGCGGGCACCCCGGTGAGGGCGGCCCCGAGGAGGGTGTGGAGCGCGGCGGGCACGCCGGCGGCGGGATAGCCGTTGGCGATCATCGCCGGCGCGAGGTTCGACTGGGCGAGCGAGCCGGCGGTCGCCTGCACCTCGGCGATACTCACGCCCCGGGTCGGGGTGATGGCGCTGATGAGCGGCAGGCGGCTGTGGTAGTTGAGGAAGTAGAGCCCGAACTCGGTGTCGCCGAGGTTCGATGCCAGATAGTGGGTGGCTACGCCGAACTGCCCCTGGTGGTCGGCGAGGCGGTCGGGCGCGCGCGGGATGGCGCCGAGGGTGCCGGTGTCGGAGAGCGAGCCGAAGCCGAGGAAGACGTTTTGTCCGCCGACGCTGGCGAAGTCGTTCGTGCTGAAATAGGAGCCGCGCGGGTCGAGGTCGGTCTTCTTGAAGGCGAGCAGGTAGAAGGCGTCGAACGAGAGCGCGTCGGTCACCGCGAGGGAGCCGGAGACCATCGGCACGGGCTTGAGC
>JAEXPG010000004.1 GCA_023447015.1 Verrucomicrobiota bacterium | reverse complement strand
CCGTACCTCACGCTGCGCCGCAGCGACGAGCACGAGCAGGCCGGCATCTTCGTCGCCGAGGGCCCGAGGGTGATCGAGCGCCTCCTCGCCGCCGGCCTGGTGCTCGAGTCGATGCTCTGCACCGAATCGTGGCGTGCCCATTTCTGGCCGTTGCTCGCCGCGCAAGCCGCAGACCTGCCCGTCTTCGTGACCGACGAGAAGAACCTCCGGCACCTCATCGGCTTCAACCTCTTCAACGGCGTGCTCGCGGTCACCCGCATCCCCGCCGCAACGCCGCTGCCGACGCTGCTCGCCCGCCCGGCGTCCGGCCCGCGCCTCTGGCTTGCGCTCGACGGCCTCACCAGCTCCGAGAATCTCGGCACGATCGTCCGCAGCGCCGTCGCGCTCGGCGCCCAGACGATCCTTTGCGGCGAGACCTGCACCTCGCCCTGGCTGCGCCGCGCCGTGCGTACCTCGATGGGCGCGATGGCCGCCGTGCCGGTGCTCCGCTCCCCCGACCTCGCCGCCGACCTCCGCACCTGCGCCGCCGCCGGGCTGCGCGGCCTCGCGGCCGACGCCCATCAGGGTTCGCCCCTCGCCTCGACCACCCTCACCGGCGACACCTGCCTCGTCCTCGGCAGCGAGGGTGACGGCATCCGCCCCACCGTCGCCGCGGCCTGCGCCGGCGCCATCACGATCCCGATGCCGGGCGGCTTCGACTCGCTCAACGTCGCTGCCGCCGCCGCGATTTTGCTCTACGAGGCCGCCCGGCCGCGGCTGCCCCGCTGACCGGCCCCGCTGCCGCCACCGTCCCTGCGGCCGCCGCCCTCCCCGTAACCGCCCTTGCCCCGAGGCCGTCTTTCCCCACGTTCGTTTGAACAAACTCGGCCGCGCCGAGTCCCACCTTCCATCTCCATGAGAACCCGCACGCTTCTCGCCCTCACCGGCGCCCTCCTCGCCTCCACGCTTCTCGTCGCCGAACCCGCGCGCTTCTCCCAGTCACTCTCCGCCGAGCAGCGCACGACCGCCGGCATCGACCGCCTCAACTCCGACCAGGTCGCCGCGCTCGACGCCCTGGTCCGCCTCAATCTCCACGCCGCCGCCGCCGAGGCCAGGAAGGCCGAGCAACAGGCCGCGAAGACCCCCGACCAGGCACCCGCCCCCGCCGCTCAGCCCGTCGCGTTCTCGCAATCGCTTTCCGGCGACCAGCGCCGCGCTGCCGGACTCGACACCCTGACGGCCGAGCAGACCGCCACCGTCGACACGCTCGTGGCAGCCCAGGTCACGCCCACGCCCCGCTACCAGCCCTCCGTCCCCGGCACCATCGAGGCCGTCGAGTTCTTTCCCAACCGCTTCGAGGTGCATGGCGAGTTCGGCCTGAGCATCGGCGGCGGCAGCGGCTACAGCTCCCGCGCCGGCTGGGTCACCACCAGCCTGCTCGACACCAAGACCGGCACCGAGTTCGCCGTCTCCGTCGCCACCGGCCGCGAGAAATGGAAAGGGCCCTACCGCTACGGCTACACCGACGACTGGCAGTCGATCGGGTTCAGCATCGGCGCGCCCGTGCTCGGCCGACCCTGAATCTCCCGATCCGTGTTTCCCCTCGGCCGCGTCCCTCCGGACGCGGCCTTTTTCGTCGAACCCGACCTCGGAGCGCCGACCTTCGGCCTTCCCCGCAATGTAACACAATATGTTACATTGCCGCGGCCCGTGCCCCAGGGAGAGGGAGACGCCGACCGGCCACAGACTCCACTTTCCACCTACCGCTGCCGCCCGTTTGCGTCGGCGGCGGCCACCCTCATCCTTGTCGCATGCGGGCGACCGACGGGGCCGACTCCACCACACCGAGTCCTCACCGCAGACCTCACTTCCCCGCCATTCCCCCGGCATTCCCCGCGCGCTTCGGCTGAACTCGGCCGGTCCCCTGATCGCACCGCCTTCCTCCCGCCCATGGGCATCACCATCCACTACTCGCTTCGCCTCGCCAGCCGCTCCGCCGCGACCGCCGAGCGCACCGTGCGTGCGCTCCACGCGGCCAGCGCCCGTTTCGCCCGCCGCCGCCAACTCGGCGCCGTGACGCCCATCTTCCCGATCGAGGAGGCGGTCATGCACTCCGAACGCCATCTGGTCCTGCGCAACCAGCCCGATGGCGCGCGGCTGATCCCGGTCGCACCGCTGGCGGGCTGGTGCTTCATGGTCGACGTCGGCCAAGGCTGCGAGCCGGCCACCTTCGGGCTCGGGCGCTATCCCAGCTTCGTGCACGAGAACGCGCACCGCCGCCGCACCGGTTTCGGCGGGGCCTGGACCTTTGCCGCCTTCTGCAAAACCCAATACGCGAGCTGCAACGGCGCCGAGCACCTGCTGCGCTGCCACCGCGCGGTCATCGGCCTGATCCTGCTCTGGCGCCAGGCCGGGGTCGACGTCGAGATCACCGACGAGGGCGAGTACTGGCCCCGCCGCAACGCCGCGGCGCTGATCCGGCGCACCGAGGCGCTCAACCAGTTCGTCGCAGCCCTCGCCGGCGCCACGAAGGACGCCGCCGAGGCGGACGGCGGACCGCCGGTGCGCTCCCCCATCTTCGCGCACCCGCGTTTCGAACACCTCGAGGCGGAGGGCGCACGCAAACACCGCGCCCTCATCGCCTCCCTGCGCACCGGAAAGACCCCGTAGTGGGCGTCGGCGGATCGGCCACGGTTGCCCGGCGGCGCCACTCGTCCGACACGAGATCGGCAGACACGTGCGGCGCCCCACCGTCGCCCGCCCGCGCATTCCGTCACTTCACGATCCGGGCGAAGACCTGATACTCGCGCGTCGCGCCATCCGGCTGCTTCACGCGCACCTTCACCGCATCCACAAGAACCGAGCCGGTACCGGCCGGGCGGATCAGAATCTCCGCGCCGCCGGCGGTGGCGGTCCCAAGCTCGGTCGTGAAGCCGGAGCCGCCGGCCACCGCGCCGACGAGCGAGAAACCGTCCGCAAGCCGCACCTGCACGGTTTTCGGAGCCGCCGCCTCGCCCACCCGCCAGAAGACCAGCCGCGGCTGCAGGGCCACCGGGGTCAGAATGTCCACCTTGAGAAACACCTCGTACGGCTCGCTCCGCTCCTCGTCGGTCGTCACCCGGATCCGCACCGACTGACGCCCTTGGCGGCCGCCGACATGATACGTCGCCCGCAACGTGCCCGCCTCGCCGGGGGCGTACGTCTCCTGGTCCAGGCGCGGGGTGGTGCAGCCGCAGCCGGCCTGCACCTTGGTGATGCGGACGGGCGCGCTCCCCTCGTTGGCGAAGGCGAACACCGCCTCGGCATCCGCCGCACCTTCCGCCAGCTGCAGCGAGACTTCCGGCTGTGCGAACCGCAGCGCGGCGCACAGTTCGCCGCCGCCGCCGAGAATCATCGCCACCAACGCAACCCGCCCGCAGAGCGCAGACTGGCCGCGGCGAAGGAGTCCGAAGACGGACAGTGCGAGAGTCAGGGTGGCGACGGGCATTCGGTTCGGTCGGCCGGTCGACATTCGGTACCGGCAACCGCGCCGAGCCCAACACCTCGCCCCCGATCAGGCAAGAGCACGCGCTGCTCCCGCCAATCGGTATCGCGCGGTCACCTACCGTTGCGCCTCCTCGATCTGCCGCCGCAGCTCGCGCGCCGGACCGTAGTCGGGATCAAGTTTCAGCGCCTGGTCCACCGCGGCCACGGCCTCGTCCGGCCGCTCCAGGCCGAACAGCGCCAGCGCACGCGAGCAGGCCACCGGCGCGCTCCAGCCATCGCGGCGCGCCGCCTCGTCGAACTGGGCCAGCGCCTCCGCGACCCGGCCGCGCTCGAGCAATGCATTGCCGTAGAGGAAGTGCACCCCCGGGTGGTCCGGCCGGCGGCGCAGCAGCGCTTCATACCGGCCGATGGCCTCGTCGGCCCGGTCGAGCTCGAAGAGCAGGTTGGCGGCATTGAGCAGCGCCTCGTCCGAGTCGGGCGCGAGCCGCGTCGCGATTTCGGCATGCTCCAGCGCCGCGTCCTTCCGCCCTAGCTGCCCGAGCACCCGGGCCAGGGCCAGATGCGCGGCGGAAAACGCGGGCTTCAGCCGCAACGCCTCCTGGTATTGGCCCACCGCGGCTTCGGACTCACCCAAGCGCACAAGGACATCCCCGAGGCCGAGATGCGCCTCCGGCCATTCCGGTTTCCTCCGGAGCGCCTCCAACCAGGCGTTCTTCGCGCCGGCATTCCGGCCGGCGCCCATCTGCGCCACGGCCACCACGCCCCACCCGACAGCCGAATCGGGATTGATCCGCTGGGCCGCCTCCGCCTGGGCCACGGCTTGCTCGGCCCTTCCGGACTCAAGGTTGAGCCGGCTCAGGTTGCGCAGGGCATCCACATAGCGCGGGTCCAGACGCAGGGCCTCGTTCAACTCGGCGAGACCGGCGGCCGCCTCACCCCGATCGAGCAGGACGGAGGCGAGATTGTTGTGGGCGCGGGCGTTGCCCGGCCATTTCCGGACGGTGTCGCGCCAAAGCCGTTCCTCGCTCGTGTAGTCGGCGTTGCGCACAGCGGTCATCACTCCAGCGGCCAAGGTCGCCACCGCCAGCACCGCGCCGGCGCGACGGCCCCAACGGTTCCAGAGCACGGTCGCCACCAGCGCCAGCACCACCGCGAGCGCGAGGTACATCCGATGCTCGGCCATCGTCTGGGTCGCAACCGGCACGACACTCGAAGTCGGCGCCAGCAGCGCGAAGAACATCGCGCCCGCGAACCCGAGCACCGGCCGCTTCACGAGCGCCACGACCGTCGCCGCCCCCAGCCCGCACAACAGGAGCGCACCGGGCGCCACCACCGCCGCGCCCCGGGCGAGATACATGCCATAGTCGAAGACGAGCGAACACGGCCAGAACACCAGCCCGAGGTAGCGCGGCACCGCCACGGCCTGCGTCGCCAGATACTGGAGCGACGTCACCCCAAACCCGAAACCGGCCGTGCCCCCGCGGCCCGCCGTGCCGAGCACGAGCCAGCCGAGCAGCCCCCACGTCGCCAGCAACGCGCAGTACAGGCGCCACCGCGCCCGCCACGCGCCGGCAAAGCTCCCGGCGAAGAAGGTCCGGTCGTAGAGCAGCGCCACCAGCGGGGCCGACACCATCACCTCCTTGCTCGCCATCCCGGCCAGACAGGCGCCCAACGCCGCCACGCCCCACCGGCGACCACCGCCCTCCGCGGACCGCGCGACCGCGTACAGCGTGGCGAGATAGCACAGCGAAACCAGCAGCTCGGTGCGCTGCGAGAGATAGGTCACCGCCGCGGTCTGCAGCGGATGCAGCAGCCACAACGCCGCCACCGCCAACGCGAGCAACGGCGCCTCCGCGCGGACCCGCCCGGGCATCACCGGCCGCACCAGCGTGCGCCGCAGCAACGCGAAGAGGACGAGACCGGAGAGCAGGTGGAGCACGACGTTGAGCACGTGGTAGCTCCAGACGGCGTCGCCACTGATCGCATGGTTGATCGCCAGCGTGAGATTCGGCAGCGGCCGCCCGCTCACCGGCACACCGCCCGGCGGCGGGGAAAGCGGCCCGCTGAGCGGCCAGAGCGAGCGCAGCGACGGGTTGTCCGCGATCGACGCCGAGTCATCGAGCACGAACGGGGCCTGCAACGCGTTGTGGTACGCCGCGCCGGCGCCCAGGACAAACAACAGGGTCACGAGCCAGAGTCGGATCGGGCGCGCACCGGAGTGCGTCGCGGCAGTGTCGGTTGATTCCATCGGCGGCAAAGTGCCCGCGAACTTCGGGCGGCCCCGGCGACCGAATCAACCCACAAACCGGCAGGAGCCGGGCACGCGCCGCCGCTGCCGGTTCACCCACCCGGGCTCGCCGCGACTCGAGGTCCGGGCCGGCACTGCGCGCCCGCGCCGGGTCCACCCGGAACCGCCCTCCGGCCGGTGGAAATTTCTGGAGGTGACTACCGCTTCACCCGGCACAGTGCGCCCGTCGGCCCCGACGCCGGCACCAAACCAGAAACCGATCGACAACCTCATCATGAAAAACGTCACCAAGGACCAGTTCATCGCCGTGCTCAACGACGCCGGCGTGACCGAAGAGCAGAAAGCGCGGTTGCACGCCGCCTTCGAAAAGCGGTATCCGGATGCGCACCAGAGTTTCCTCGAATGGCTCGGCTTCCCGGCCGACGCCGTCCGGGATATCCGCGCCCGCAGCCGCACCGCCTGAGCCCGTCCCGAGGAGCCGGCGGCCCGCGCCGCCGGCCTCCTTTCTCGCCACGGAAGACAACCTTGAGCACAACGCACACGGCTCCCGCACCAGCGCAGACCGGACTGCGGCACGCCGCCGAGTCCGCAAACCTCTGCGCGAGCGTTCGGCCCCTTCCGTCCGGCCTCCCCCACGTTTCCGCCCCGTGAAAACCATCCGCCAGCTCGCCGCCCAGTTCGGACTCTCCCGCAGCACCCTCCTCTACTACGACCGGCTCGGCCTGCTGCACCCCCATTACCGGACCGCGGCCGGCCACCGTCTCTATTCGGAGGACGACGAGACCCGCCTCGCCCGCATCTGCGAGCTGCGCGCCGCCGGCATGCCGCTGGGCGAGATCGACGCCGTGCTCGAGCCCTCGAAGAAGCTCAGGGCGCCGCTCGGCGACGCCCTCAACCGCCGCCTCTCCGACCTCAACCACGAGATCGCCGCGCTGCGCCGCCAGCAGCAGGTCG
This sequence comes from Verrucomicrobiota bacterium, assembly GCA_023447015.1. Lineage (GTDB taxonomy): Bacteria > Verrucomicrobiota > Verrucomicrobiia > Opitutales > Opitutaceae > CAJCBL01. Next base: position 1,090 of record JAEXPG010000004.1, on the reverse strand, counting down.
CCCTCGCGCTCCTGCGCGACCGCTCCGCCGCCGGCCGCACGCGCGTGATGACCAAGGAGCGCTGGGTGCAGCTCCTCACCGCCTGCGGCCTCGACGAGGCCGACCGCGCCCAATGGCACGCCGAGTTCGAGAAGCTCTCCCCGGAGGCACACCAGGACTTTCTCGAGTCGCTCGGCATCCCGGCCGACGAAGTCGCCGCCATCCGCCGCTGGTCGGGCGCCGCTCTCGCCGAGGCGGTCCACAAGACCGCCCGTCCGGCCAAGCCCCGCCGGCCCGCCAAGCCGCGAACGTCGCGCTGAGCCGTCGATCACAATCCCGCCGGGCGGCCGATCGGGCGCGCCCCAGCGCTGCAACCCATCGCGGAGGCCGACCGGTCATCGGCCCCGGCTTCCGTTCGTCATAGAAGGACGGACACCCGGCGGGCGATCCGACATCGTCGTTCCATGCCCGGGCGGAATTGGTCCGTCCACGGCGTCTGAACACCATGCCGCACCCGTTCCTCCCTCATCCTCGCCGGCTCGCGCTCCTTGGCCTCGGGCTGGTGATCGCGACGGCCGCGCTGCGCGCGGCCTCTCCGACCGGCGACAACGCCCTCTGGGAGAGCGCCGCCCGCCTCGCCCAAGTCTCCCGCTGGATGTTTCCCGGCCGCGCCGTGATCGTCGAACGCTCGACGCAGGACAAGACCACCACCCGCTCGCACGTGACCGCCACCTTGCACCGCGACGACCGCGGCGAACCGAACCTGTCGATCGCCGAGGTTCGCATCGACGGCAAGGACAAGACTGGAGAGCTGGCCGGCGAGACCGCGACCCAGCTCACACCGCTGGTCGAATCCCTCTACGCGCCCGACCACCCGCTCCGCGACCGCTCCGTCCGCGACACCGTCTACGTCGGCGAGATCGCCGTGGACTCTTCCAGCTGCCGCGGCTTCCGCACGCGCGCCCAGGCCGACGGCGTCACCATCGAGTCCACGATCTGGATCGACACCGCCCGCGGCTACGCCCGCCGCATCGACTTCCGCGCGCTCGACCTGCCGCTGCGCCGCGACGGCGCCACCATCCGCGAGTTGAACGGCTCCACCGACTACACC
>JAEXPG010000001.1 GCA_023447015.1 Verrucomicrobiota bacterium | reverse complement strand
TTGGAGATGCCGTCCAACCGAGCGGTCAAATCGCTTGCGCGATTCTTCAGGGCTTCTGCCGTGAAGTAATTCGTCGGGTTGTCGATCGGGCTATTGACCTTCTTACCGGTGCCCAAGCGCTCCTGGGTGCGGGCGAGCAGAGTAGCAGTGCTCTGCAGGGACTGCAGGTTGGAGCGAATGCCGGAGGTGAGTGAGATGTCAGCCATGGGAGTATCCTTTCTGGATGGTTTTGATTGTTGTGTGCATCCGGCATTTCTTGCCGGACGGGGAGCTTATCGGGCAGGGGGGGCGCGAACTTTAGGCGAAGATTTCTTCGGCCGGCTCCAACTGCTTGGCCATGAGGGGGCGGGTGGGGAATAGTCCCTATGAACAACCGCTCCCACGCGGTTTGGCGCAAAGCTGTGGCCACGAGCGGTGCGGAGGGGTGCCCAACCGCGGAAGGTGCCGGCGGCACGCTTCTTGCGAGGAATGGAGCCGCTACATCGTTTCCCGGGGGAAGCGGCAGGTTTTTCCGGATCTCCGGAGACCCAGCCGAGGAACCCGGGGCGGCAGACCCCAGAAGTCCCATGTTCGACAACGCCACCCTCTTCGTCACCGGCGGTACCGGCTCGTTCGGCCGCCGCTTCGTGCGCCACCTGCTGGAGAACTACCAGCCGCGGAAGCTGATCGTCTACTCCCGCGACGAGCAGAAGCACTACGACATGCAGCAGGAGTATGATCATCCGGCGATGCGCTACTTCATCGGCGACGTCCGGGATCTTCCGCGCCTGACGCTGGCCATGCGCGATGTCGACTACGTCGTCCATGCCGCGGCGATGAAGCATGTCCCGATCGCCGAATACAACCCGATGGAGTGCGTGAAGACCAACATCGACGGCGCGAACAACGTCATCGACGCCGCCTTCGCCAACCGGGTGAAGAAGGTCATCGCTCTCTCCACCGACAAGGCGGCAAATCCGATCAATCTCTACGGCGCGACGAAGCTCGTCTCCGACAAGCTCTTCACAGCGGCGAACAACATCGCGGGCAACCGCCCCACGCGTTTTGCCGTCGTGCGCTACGGGAATGTGGTCGGCTCCCGCGGCTCCGTGGTGCCGTTCTTCCAGAAGCTGGTTCGGGAGAAGGCGAAGGAGATCCCGATCACCGATCCGCGGATGACGCGGTTCTGGATCACGCTCGACCAGGGCGTCGAGTTCGTGGTGAAGAGCTTCGAACGCATGTTCGGCGGCGAGGTCTTCGTGCCGAAGATCCCGTCGATGCGCATGACCGATCTCGCCGCGGCGCTTGCGCCGAAGATTCCGCAGAAGATCATCGGGATCCGCCCCGGCGAAAAATTGCACGAGGTCATGTGCCCGGCGGACTCGGCGCACCTCACCGTCGAGTTCTCGGACCATTTCGTGATCAAGCCGTCGATCCTCTTCACGATGCCGCCGGACTATCACCACGACCTGACCGACGAGCGCGGCAAGTCGGTGGCGGAAGGCTTCGAATACAGTTCGGACAAGAACACCCAGTGGCTGGATGCCGCCCAGCTCAAGGAGTTGCTCGCCTCCTGAGCGGGGTGTTCCCGCGTCCATGGTCCGCTCCTTCCGGTCTCGCCTCTCGCGCCACCTCATTCCTTGATCCCGTTCAGTTCCCCGATGATTCCCTACGCCCGACAGAACGTCAGCGAGGAGGATATCGCCGCGGTCGCCGCGGTGCTGCGGTCCGATTTCCTCACGCAGGGGCCGGCGATCCCGCGTTTTGAGCGGCGGGTCGCGGAGCTCTGCGGGGCCCGCCACGCGGTGGCGGTCAGCAGCGCCACCGCCGGACTGCACCTCTCCTGCCTCGCGCTGGGGCTCGGGCCCGGGAAGGTGTTGTGGACGTCCCCGAACACCTTTGTCGCGTCGGCCAATTGTGCGCGCTACTGCGGGGCGGACGTCGACTTCGTCGATGTCGAGGCCGACTCGGGCAACCTCTCGGTCGCCGCTCTCGCCGCGAAACTGGAGCAGGCTGCGGCCTCCGGCCGCCTGCCGGCGGCGATCGTCCCGGTTCATTTTGGCGGCATGGCGTGCGACTTGGCGGAGATCGCGGTGCTGGCGCGTCGCCACGGGGTGGCCGTGATCGAAGATGCAGCCCATGCGCTCGGGGCAAACTATCAGGGATCTCCGATCGGCGATGGCCGCTTCTCCGATTGCGCGGTGCTGAGCTTCCATGCCGTGAAGATCGCCACGACCGGCGAGGGCGGGGTGGTGTTGACCAATCGCGACGACCTCGCCGCGCATCTGCGGCGCCTGCGCACGCACGGAATCACGAGGGAGCCGAATGAGCTGACAGCTATTCCCGAAGGCCCGTGGAGCTACGAGCAGATCGAGCTGGGATACCATTACCGGATCACCGACATCCAGGCGGCGCTTGGTCTGTCTCAGCTGGAACGGCTCCCGGAGTTTGTGCGTCGTCGGCGGGAGCTTGCCGCGCGATACGACCGGATGCTTGCCGACCTGCCGGTGCTGCTTCCCGCTCGGCGCGCAGATCGCGAATCGAGCTGGCATCTCTATCCGATCCGGCTGGATGCGGCGCGGACGACGCGGAGCCGGGCCGAGGTCTACGGCGCGATGCGGGCGGCGGGGATCGGTGTGAACGTCCACTACATCCCGGTTCACCTCCAGCCGTACTATCGCGGACGGGGCTTCAAGCCTGGTGATTTCCCGGCGGCCGAGGCGCGGTATGCGGCGACGCTCACGCTGCCGCTGTTCTACGGGCTGACCGAGGTGCAGCAGGATGTCGTCGTGGCGGCGCTGAGAGCGGCACTGACGGGGGAGGGCGCATGAGAATTCGGATTGCGGATTGCCGGGTGTGGAATGTGGAAACTTCCGGAGACACCGCGGCCAGCCGCCGGCTCGCTTCAGGCTCGCGGCCTTCAGCCTCCGGCGAGTTCCCAACCTTCCAGCGGCCCCTGGGACTCGCGGTAGACGCTGAGCAGATCCTCGATGGTATGGACGTCGGTCGTACCGGCGCGGGAGTCGTCGAATTTGAACGCGTATTCCCACACCTTCCACGGATCGCCGTAGTTGCCGAGCCGTGCGGTGGTCTGTGCCCAGGCGGCGTACGGCACGGAGAGCGCCTCGCCCTTTTCCACGGCGAGCTCCACGGCACGGTCGATCACCTCGGGCGCACAGCTCGGGAGGTTGATGTTGAAGTTCACATGCACGTCGCAGGGGAAATGCGCGACGATGTGCTGGAAGACGGGGACCGAGGGCACGTTGTCGGCGGCGAGCGCGTCGGGCCGACGGAGCACGGTCGCGCCGTAGTCGCGGGCCACGCGGGCGATCAGTTCGCTCTCGGTGGAGACGACGATCTCGTTCACGAGCCGCGAACGGCGGAGGATTTCGATGCCGAGGCCGACGAGCGGTTTTCCCGCGAAGGGGAGCAGATTCTTGTAAGGCAGACGCTTGCTGCCCAGCCGGGCGATGATCGAGCCGACGACGTGCATGGCCGCAGCCTTGGCGGCGTGGTGCGCGACGGCAAGTCGCGTACGCAGGAGTCGCAGGAGGTGCCGGCATGACCCCGCTGGTCCTTCGTTGCGAAGCCACGGCGGCGCTCGGCACCGGGCATGCGCTGCGCTGCCTGGCGTTGGCGCAGGAGTGGCGGCGGCGCGGCGGGCGTCCGGTGTTTGCGATGCGGGAGTCGGATGCGGCCATCACGGCGCGGTTGCGCGCGGCCGGTGCGGTGGTGGAGGCTATCCATTTCGCGGCAGGCTCGTGGCAGGATGCCGCGGAGACGGCGGCGCTCGTGCATCGACTCGGCGCCCGATGGGTGGTGGTCGACGGTCCGGCATTTGCGGCGGAGTGGGATGCGGCGTGGACCGGGGATGCTCGTCTGCTTCGCATCGACGACAACGGCATCGAACGCTCCTTCCGCGCCGATCTGGTGCTGAACCAGAACATCGGTGCGACCACGGCGGACTATCCGGCGAAAGCGGGCCCCTGCCGCTCGTTACTCGGTCCGGATTTCGCGCTGCTGCGGCCGGAGTTTCTTGCGGTGAAGGAGGTCCGGCGTGGGCCGCGGCTGCTGGTGACGCTCGGTGGGTCCGATCCTGCGTGTGCGACGGAGCGGCTGCTGGCGGCACTGTGTGATCCGGAGGCCGAGAACCGACCGGCGGATTTCATCATCGGGGCGGCGAACCAGCGCGCGGAGGGATTGGTCGCGGCGGTCAACGCCCACGGCCCGCGCCTGCATGCGATCGTCGCCCCCGAGAATCTGCCGGAGCGTTTCGCCGCCGCCGCTGTGGCGGTGACTGCCGGCGGAACAACCGTCTACGAACTCGCGCTGCTGCGCACGCCGATGCTCCTGGTCTGCACCGCCGAGAATCAGCGGCGCACCTGCGAACGCTTCGGCGCCGCCGGTGCCGCGCATTACGCGGGCTGGCATGCGGACCTGACGCCAGAGGCGTTCGCGCGGGTGTTGGCCACGGTCGCCGCAGATGCCGAGCTGTTGGGGCGGTTATCGGCCCGCGCGGCCGAGTTGGTCGACGGTCTTGGCGCGGTGCGCGTGGTCGAGGCGATGATGGGAGGTGGTTTGTGATTCGGCCGTGCACCGTCCATTTGCGTCGCGCCGCTCGCCAAGGGCGGTGTCTGCGGTATCAGGTATGCACCCCGACGAGCTGTTGCGGGGCGGTTTGTGCCACGGCGAGAGCATCCCTCCCATGAACGTAGCGATCCTCAGTGCATCCCGGAAGGTCTGGCTGGTGCAGGCGTTTCAACGCGCGCTTGTCGCCGTGGGCGGGGGCAAGGTGTGGGCGCTCGACTGCGACCGGCACGCGGCCGCCCTGCAGGCGGCGGACGCGGCGGAACTGTGCCCGCGCAGCGACTCCCCGGAGTTTGTCGACTGGCTCGTGATGTGGTGCCGGCGCGAGCGGATCTCGCTGGTCGTGCCGACGCGTGACGCGGAGCTGGCGCCGCTCGCCGTCGCGGCCGAACGTTTTCTCCGCATCGGGGTGCGGGTGGTGGTGAGTTCGCCGGAGGCGGTGGCGCAATGCCAGGACAAGCACCGTTTCGCGACGGTGTGCGCCGCGATGGGCTTTGCCACCCCGGCGGAGATCTCGGACCCGGCGACGGCGCGCTATCCGGTGTTCGTGAAGCCGCGGTGCGGTCAGGCCGGGCATGGGGCGATGCGGATCGACTCGGCGGAGGAGCTCGGCCGGCGCGGCTACGATCCCGAGCAGGATGTCCTGCAGGAGTATCTGGCCGATCCGGAGTTCACCATCGACGTCTTCAGCGACTGGGACGGGCGGCTGGTCTCGGCGGTGCCGCGGGAACGCGTGCGCGTGGCCGGTGGGGAGTCCGTCGTGGGCCGCCCCGTGCGGGACGACGAACTTGCCGAGGCTGCGGGCCGGCTGGTGCTCGCGCTGTGCTTGCGGGCGCATGCGACGGTGCAGGCTTTCCGCGGGCCGGAACTGATCCGCTTCATCGAGGTGAATCCCCGGTTCGGCGGCGGCGCGGCGCTGGGTTTCGCCGCCGGCTGTCCGACCCCCGAGTGGCTGGTGCGCATGGTGCGCGGCGAGCGGATCGAGTCGCGGCTCGGGCGCCACGAGGCCGGACTGTGGATGTTCCGCCATACGACCGACCTGTTCCGGCGGGAGGAGGAGCTGCAACCATGAGGGCGGTGATCTTCGATCTGGACCAGACACTCTATCCGGAGGCCGACTTCGTACGGAGCGGTTTCCGCGCCGTGGCGGAGCATCTGGCCGCGCGGTGCGGCGGGTCGGCTTCCGCGCTTGCCGAGGAGATGGAGTCGATCCTGTGGAGCGAAGGCCGCGGGCGCGTGTTCGACCAGTTGCACGCCCGGCATGGTTGGGGCGCGCGGATCGCGCCCGAGGCGCTGTTGCACATCTACCGGACCCACGCGCCGAGATTGCGGATGCATGCGGATGCGGCCGAGTTGGTCGCGTCGCTCGGCGGGCCGCTCGGCATCGTGACCGACGGACATCCCACCTCGCAGCACAACAAGATCGCCGCGCTCGGCCTGGCCTCGCGTTTCGCCGCGGTGGTCTGCACCGCCGACATCGGCCCGCATGCGGCGAAACCGGCGGCGACGGGCTTCCGGGTGTGCCTTGAACGGCTCGGCGTGGCGCCCGGGGAAACGGCGTATGTCGGCGACGACGCCGCCAAGGATTTCACCGCGCCGCGGGCGCTGGGTATGCGCACGGTGCGGGTGGCCCGCACGATCGAGACCGGCTACGGCTGGTTCACCGCCGGCGAAACCACCGAGGCTGACCTCGTCGTGGACGACCTGCGCGACGCGAAGGCTTTCCTCACATGAACGAGATCGTCATCAACGGCCGCAGGATCGGCGCCGGTCGCCCGGCGTACGTGATCGCCGAGGTTTCGGCCAACCACAACGGCAAGCTGGAACGGGCGATGGAGCTGGTGCGCGCGGCGAAATCCGCCGGGGCCGACGCCGTGAAGCTCCAGACCTACACGCCCGACACGATCACGCTGAAGAGCGACTCGCCGCTGTTCCGCCATGGCGGCGGCGGCCTGTGGGCGCACCGGGATCTCTACTCGCTCTACCAGGAGGCCTACACGCCGTGGGACTGGCAGCCGAAGCTCAAGGCTCTGGCCGACGAGATCGGGCTGACGTTGTTCTCCACGCCGTTCGACCACACGGCGGTGGACTTCCTCGAGACGATGGCGGTGCCGGCGTACAAGATAGCGTCGTTCGAACTGGTGGACATTCCCCTCATCCAGAAGGTCGCGCGCACCGGCAAGCCGCTGATTCTCTCGACCGGCATGGGCACGCTCGAGGAGGTGACCGAGGCGGTAGGCGCGTTCCGGGCGGCGGGCGGCACCGAGCTTTCCCTGTTGAAGTGCACGAGCGCGTATCCCTCGCCGCCGGAGTCGATGAACCTGCGCACGATCGCCGACCTCGCCGGACGTTTCGGCGTGCCGGCGGGATTGTCCGACCACTCGATGGGGCATACCGTCGCGGTCGCCGCGGTCGCCCTCGGGGCGGCGATCATCGAGAAACACTTCACCCTCGATCGCCGCGAACCGGGCCCGGACAGCGCGTTCTCGATGGAGCCCGCGGAGTTTGCCGCGATGGTCGAGGCGATCCGCACCACGGAGGCGGCGTTGGGCGGCGTGTGCTACGAGGCGACACCGGCCGAGGCGGAGAGCCGCCGCTTCCGGCGCTCGCTCTTCGTCACCCGCGCGATGAAGGCCGGGGAGATCTTCGGGCCCGACAACGTCCGCTCGGTGCGCCCCGCCTCCGGGCTGCACCCTCGGCATTTGCCGGAGATCCATGGCCGCCAGGCCGCGCGCGATCTCGCCGCCGGCACCCCGCTGGAGTGGGGGATGGTGGCGAAGTAGTCGCGGTCGTGCGTGCCTGAATTCGCGTTCGGCACGCTTCTTGCGATTATAGCGGTCGTCCACGGCCAAATACCGTCACTTCGGCAGGATTTTCCTCGCGAGGGGAAAAATCCTCCCGCGTGCGGTATGCGCCGGCCTTCCAACCATGTGCCAACCCCCAACGACAGCGCCGTCTGGGCCTGCAGCGGCTGACGAGGAATCGCATCGTCTGGTGACCTGCGATGCGAAGCGGGGGAACGGCGATCCGCGCGTACGGGTCGGGTTCTGGTGTCCGCAGGGAACGTCACTGTTGCCACTCGCGGCCGTGTTGTTCTGGAAACAGATGCCAGACGCGATGGTTGTGTGGGCAGGAGAGGAGGCGGAGTCCGCCCCCCCGGAAGGCATCGCAGTGGATCTCTGGCTTGTCCTGTGTGCCGGGGATCCGCCTGCACCGCCGGTTTGGCGTGCGGATTTTGGCGGCCGTTGGGCGATCTTTCCGGGACCAGCCAGCCGTTGGACTGAGACCACGCAGATTGCGGTGGCTTCATGGAGTCCAGATTGGGTTCTGTCCGACCTCCTGTCCGACGAAGGCGTTCCGGGGCCTTGGTGGTCCATGTTGGCGCGGTATCCTTTGGTATGGCTGCCGGCGAGTGGAACTGCGGTGGACGCTGCGCCGAAGCGGACACCGGTGGTGATCGCGGTCGATGCGAGCGTGCCGGACTGGCTGGTGGATCCGATGGTGCGACCGCTTGCCTCAGCGCATGGCGGATCCGTGGTTCGGCTCCCTCGGACGGAGTTGGCGAAGGCCGTGGCCGTTGCCACAGCGGCATCAGACTCGGTGCGTCTGGTGCTTTGCACCCGGGATATCGTGTTGGCGGGGCTCGCGGAGCGCTTGGCTGCCGCGGCCGGCTGCGTTCTGGTGATCGCCGGGACGGCTGGGGGATCAATCCGACGGTCGATCATGGGCGGCCGATCGCAACAGATCCCGGCTGTGCCCGAGTCGGGCCCGATTGGTCCTTGGATGCGGGAACTCAACCGACTGTTGTTGGCAGGGCCGAGCGGTGTGTCGCCGGCGGTGCCGCTCTTCTCTTGGGCGTCGTGGCGCAGTGCGATCTTGAACCTGAACCACGAGTGCGGCCGGGATGCGGGTTTGCTGGCAGTGGACGTGTTGTTCGCGTTGCACCGGAGGATGCATCATCCGCGGCGGGCCGGGTTGGCCACATCGTGGGCGAGGGTAGTGGGGGATGATGCCCTGCCCGCGTTGCTGGCGTCACCCGCGACTGTCGGCGCGGACGCTGCGCTCTGGCTTCGATTGGCCGGGGCTCCAACCCCTGCGATCTTCGGGCTGGTCTCCGATCTGGTCGCAGTGGCTCCCGATTGGGTGACAACCGCGCGCCGATGGGGGATCGAACATGGTTCGGGCGAACTGGGCTACGTGTTGTGGGCCGGCGGCTGCGACTGTTATGTGTTCGGTTGGCGTTGGTCCGTTGCGAGCGATGCCTGTGCCGTGATGGCGGCGGCACGGCGGGCCAATCCCGCCAGCCTGGAGTGGTTGTTGGAGCATGCCCGGATGGCGGGTGCGCTCGGGGACTTTGCGACCGCCGAGTGTGAAATCGAGGAGTTGGCGCGGCGGCGGCCTTCCTCGGTTCTGTTCGCGCTCAACGGAGTGCTGCGTGCCTGGACCGCCAATGCGCAGGAGAATGCGCGGGCTCCGCTCCCTCCGGGCGCCTTGGCTTGGTGGCTTGGCCAGGTCGACCGCCATGAGGAAGCGATTGGTGCTTCGGCCCGGGCGTTCTCGGTGAATGGGGCGCTCTGCCTCGGCGATGTGCCCAAGGCGCGGGAGCTCCTCGGACTCCTTGTTGGAACCCCTGAGCAGAACTCGTGGTTGGCCGTGATGGCCTGGCTGCGTGGATGCGAAGAGTTGGCGAGGGAACTGTGGGAACCGTTCCAGCTTGCCGACTGGCCCACCGAGGCGGCCCGCGCGCTGGGGATGATCTGCGCTCAGGCTCTTTGCTCCAGCGATGTGATCCGGCCTGCGGAGGCGCTGCGGCGTCTCGACAAGTCTGATCCCCATTTCTTCGATCGGACGTGGCCGAGCAACTCCCGCTGTTTCTACCGGGCGCTGATCCACGCGCGGTTGGGCGATCAGTCGGCTGCGGCGCAGTGGTGGCAGCGGGCGCTTGTTTCGGACCCGCTTGCGGAACTGCGGGCCGAGGCGTTCACCCGGGCGGGTGGGGCGCCGGTGGACGTGATCCCGGATATGGGAGCTGCCGAATGAACGACTTCTATCAAACAGCCGAAGGACATCGCCTGTTGCAGTTGCTCGGGCGTTGCTGGACCCTGCACTGCTTCGGTCGTGTCGCGTTGGTTGGCGAGTCGGTCGGGCCCGTGCTCCAATCCTTGCGCGAGAAGGCGTTGCTGGTCGAGACGCGTACCATGGCGGAACTGACCGGCGAGACGCGCGGAGCCTTCGATGCCGTCGTGATCATCGATCCGGACTTCTGCAGGGACTCGGGACCGTTGGCCGAACTCGCGCTTGGCGGCATGCGCTGGCTGATGGTGGGTTCGACGAGAGGAACGCAGGGCGGTGGTGCGACGGTGGACCGTGCGGTCCTGCTTGATTGGGTGCGGACCGGAGGTTGGGCGGAGTATCCGTTGGGCCCACTGCATGCCCGTGAGAATGTGGCGTTCCCGCTGATTCTTTGCCAGCCGGCGACAGGGGACCGAGATGGTGGTTCAAGCCCGGAGGTCGCCCAATTCTGGACCTGGGTTGCCGGCTTCGTGCGGCCAAATGATCAGGTCGGCCTGGTCGGGCCGGTGCCGCAGGCCTCGTGGCGGCATTTGTGGATGACCACCGAGGCCGGTCGAGTCGGGAATCTGCGCGACGAGGACGCGAAGGATCCGGAGTGGCTGGCCGAGCGTTCGATTGGTCCCGGACGGAGGGATCTGTTCGATCTGATCGTCATTTTCAATGCGGCCCCGAGCGTTTCGCTGGCCGCACTTGCGCGACGGCTGATTCCCGGTGGACGGTTCCTCATCGGCTACAAGGACACCCCGGGCGCGCTTTCGGTCCAATTGGGGCCGTCGATGATCCCGGAGATGCAGGTGTCGTGCGGAGTTGCCAACCCGATGCGTTGGGAGTCGTGGATGCGAACGCCCCTGGGAGGCGAGTCGGTGCCGTATGCCGAGACGGTTTTCCACACCCCAACCACGCCGCGGCCGGCGATTGTGGATTTTGCCGAGCACTACGAGAATCCCTGGCTCATGCATGCGTTCGTGATCGGACGCTTCCGGTTGCGGTCGGCCGCGGGTTTGCGCGAATTGGGTGAGCGGATTGTGGCCAGCTTCCCACCGGATTCGGCGGACTTCGGCGGAGCCCTGTGTGTGCTTGCGTATCAGGCGCTGGCGGAGGGCCGATCCCTCGACGGGACGCTGCGGAGGCGGTTGGATGCGTACGCGACGATTCCGTCGCCGAATCCGCACGTCTGGCGTTGGCAGATCTCCCTGTGTTTCGTGACCGCGAAACTCGACCTCATGGCCGGACGCTATCCGGAAGCGGAGGCTGGTTTCGTGCGTTGCGCCGGGATGGACTTCCTGCGCTTCGCGCCGCATCTCGGGACGAAATGTGTGGAAGCGGCGTTCCTTGGTGGGTGGCTGGCCTGGCAGCGAGGGGACCTGGGCGCCGCGGAGCAGTCATGGCGGGGCGGACTTGCCGCGTATGAGCGGGTTGGTCGCGTTCCCCTCGACCAGATACTAATCGATCCCGAGTGTCCGTCCGCCTTCGAGGCCGGAGACGGGTTGCGCGAAGCGACGATCATCACGGATCATGCCTTCCGCTGTGCCAACGGACTCCGCGCCGTGAACCATCGGCGCACGCGCGGCGCGGCTCGTGGCGACCAGATCGACCGCAACCTCCAGGAGACCGTGCAGAGTCTGCAGCAGGTGCTCCGGCAGAGCGATGCAGTTGCGGCGGAGCGGTTGGCGCTCGTGGAACAGGTCCGCCGAGAGTGGGAGTCGGATACAGAGCGGATGTCGAGGGTGGTTGCAGGCTATGTGTTCGCCGGGCTCGCCCAACAGGAGCAGATCGAACAGTTGGAAACGGCATTGCGCGAGCGTGATTACGCCGGGCAGTTCGTCGGGGCGAACGGATTGGCTTCCGGTGAACTAGGTTCCATCAGGCGCCTCGCGATCCTGGGTGCCGGCCGTGTCGCGCAGTTCGCCGCGGAGGCGCTGGGACGGAGGCACGAGATCGTGGCGTTCATCGACGCGAACCCGTCGTGGAGCGGGAAGACACTGTTCGGAAAGCCGGTGCAGCCGCTCGGCACACTGGGCTTGCCGGAATGCGACGGCGTCCTGGTGGCGGAGTCGCCCGGGGAAACGGGGCTCCACCAGTTGCGACAGCATCTCGCCACCGATACCCGAGTCCTCAACATGCAGGATGTGTTCGATCGACTGGTTGTCTTTGGGGCGGGAGCGGGAGGATTGCAGGTGCTGGATCGTGTCCCGCGGAAGGAGATGATCCTGTGTTTTGCCGACAACGACCGACGCAAACAAGGAACTCTGCTTCATGGCATCCGGGTGGTGGCACCGGCGGAACTGGCCGCGATCGACTATCGCTACATCGTGATCGCGAGCATGTACCGGGCCGAGATCGAGAAGCAACTGGCCGAACTTGGGATACCGGCGGACAAGGTGCTGGCGGTCGATCCGACGCGTTCCCCGGTTGTGCCCGAAGGGCGGGATCCCCTGCGGGCTCTCACTGTGGCCCGCATCTTCGATGGCGGAATCGCCGCGGGTCCGCTCGAACGAGTGTTGTCGTTTGGCAAGAACTGCGGCACCGCGGCGCTGATTGATTTCGCTCCGGCGACGATGGCGGTGGGCGTCATGCTCGCTGCCGGCGGCTGCAAGGTCACGGCGTTTGGTGCGCCGGAGTTTGTCCGGAAGCGCACTGCGATGGGGATCACCGCCACGGATGTGGCTCCGACCCCGGAGGAGATGTCACAGTACGATGTGCTGGTGACCGGTGGAAGCGGATGGCCCGACTGGCTCTCCCGGCGGTTCCGTCCGGAACAGCGCCTAATCGAGGTGCGCGGACGCGATGTGCCCACGGTGCATCTTCGTGTCGGAGAAGTCTCCTTCTGGTATGCGCCGCCGCGAAACTGGCTCGTCCGCGAACCCTCCTGAGACGATGCGCATCCTTTTCCTCAACGATCTGGGATTCCAATACGGAGCCGGGGTGGGGCATGCCCGGCAGATCCAGTCGCTGCTGCTCGGCGGCCACACCGTCGGCGCGGTGTGCGGGGCGGACGGCGCGCTGGGCGACTCGATTCTCTTCACCCGTCCGGGACTGGAGGGCGGCTGGCGGGGAATGCGCACACTCGGGCGCCTGTTCCGCTCGACGGCGCGGACGGCGGACGAACTGGTCGACGGTATCCTGATGGCGGTGGCCGAGTTCTACCCGGACGTTGTTGTCGTCGGAAACCTCCATGGGGCGGAGTGGCCGCTCACGCTCCTGCGCGACCTGCGGCGGCTGGGTTGCCGCGTTGTCGGGTATCTGCACGACCTGCATCTTGTGACCGGTCGTTGTGTCTACCCCGGCGACTGCCGACGGTACCTGACCGGGTGCGACGCGGAGTGCCCGACGGCGACGGAGTATCCTGCGCTGGAGCCGTCGCGGATCGCCGCGGCGTGGCGGTTGCGGCGGGAACTCTTCTCCGGCGCGGACGCGGTCGAGCTGGCGACGAACAGCGACTACATGCGGCGGACGGTCCTCGAGGCGTTGCCGGGGGCGGAGGTGCGCACGATCTACCTGGGTTGCGACGAGACCGTTTTCCATCCGGCCGACCGGTCCGCGGCGCGGGCGCGGCTGGGGATCGACGATGACCGGCCGGTCGTGCTCACCGGCGCCGTGAACCTGCGCGACCGGCGCAAGGGCGCGCACCACCTGCGCGAGCTGATCCGGCGGCACGGGGCGCGCGCCCATTTCCTGGCCTTCGGGCATCCCGATCCCGGGCTGCCGGAGGTGCGGACGCTCGGCTACCACACCGCGCCCCAGGACATCGCGCGGCTCTATCAGGCGGCCGATGTCTTCGTCGGCACGGCGGCGGAGGAAGCGTTCGGGCAGACTGTGCTCGAGGCAGCGCTCACCGGACTGCCGGTCGCGGCGTTCCGCACCGGCGGAGTGCCCGAGATCATCCAGGACGACCGCAGCGGTCTGTTGGTGCCGGTGGGCGACGCGGCGGAGTTGGGGACGGCGTTGGGACGATTGCTCGACGATGCCGGCCTGCGCCTGCGGCTCGGGGCGCAGGGACGCGCCGACTGCGCCGAGCGTTTCTCGCTCTCGCGGCAGTGCGCCGCTTGGGATGCGTTCCTGAAGACGGAGGTGCGGCAATGAACGCAACGAGCGCCGCCGCGGTGCGGCATGTGGTGCTGGTCGAACCCCACTGGCACGGCCACCAGGGAACCTATTTGCGGCAGTTCGCCCTCACGCTTCTCGATCTCGGCCATCGGGTGACGGCGCTTTGTCCGTTTCCGGAGCAACCGATGGCCTGGATCGCGGCGCAGCGGCCCTGGGCGGCCGAACGTTTCCGCGCGTGCCATTTCGCGCGGCCGGCGCCGGTCGCCGCGGGGTCACGACATCCGGAGCGGGCGTTTGCCGTGAAGTGCTGGACCGAGACTGCGCGGGCGATCGAGGCCCATGGCGTCGCTCGGCCCGACCTGGTCTTCCTCGGCTGGCTCGACACGCACATCGATCCCGGTTTGTCCGGACGGGCGATCGACCGGCTGTTCCCCCATCCGTGGGCCGGGCTGTATTTCTTCCCTGGCGAGCATCGCGGCACCGGGCGGCATCGCGGCTGGGACCGCTGGCGACTGGTGCACGGCGGGCCTTTCCTTGGGCGCAACTGCCGCGGGTTGGCGCTGCTCGACGAGGTCGCGTTGGCGCCGCTGGCGCGGCGGCTGGCCCCGCGGCCGGTGGTCCGGTTCCCGGATCTCACCGACGAGACACCGCCGACGGGCACGCCGCTCTCCGCGCAGATCCGCGCGGCCGCGCGCGGACGCAAGGTGATCGGCTGCCTTGGTTCCCTGTGCAAACGCAAGGGGATCCACGAGCTCATCCGCATCTGCGAGCGCTCGGCCGAACGTCCGTGGTTCTTCGTCTTCGCCGGCAAGCTCGACACGGTGGACTTCGCCGACCGTCCGTTGCGCGAGATCCTGCGCTTCCTGCAGCACCGCCCGGAGAACGCCTTCGTTCACCTGCAGGTCGTGCCGGACGGCAACGAATTCAACTCCCTCGCCGCGGAGTGCGACGTGCTCTACTGCCACTACCTCAATTTCCCGCACAGCAGCAACCTGCTCACCAAGGCGGCGCTCCTGCGGCGGCCAGTGCTCGTGAGCGATCGCCACTGCATGGCGGAGCGGGTGGCGGCCCACCACCTCGGCGCGGGCGTGACCGAGGGCGATGTGGACGGCATCGAGGCGGGACTGGCCCGCCTCATGGAGGAGCCGCGCGAGGCCGGTCGTGATTTCGCGGGCTACCTCGAGCGGCATGCCGCGGCCAGCCTTGCGATCCCCTTCACCGCGCTGCTGCGGAATCTCCCTGTTCCAACCCCTTGAACCATCATGGCCGACATCGTTGTTTTCGGAGCCGATAGTGCCGGAGCGAAGCGTTGCGACGAGCTCGCCCGCACCGATCGGGTGATCTGCTTCGCCGATTTCGATCGGGCGAAGGTCGGCACGACGTTCCACGGCCGGCCGGTCGTCGCGGCG
This sequence comes from Verrucomicrobiota bacterium, assembly GCA_023447015.1. Classification (GTDB taxonomy): domain Bacteria; phylum Verrucomicrobiota; class Verrucomicrobiia; order Opitutales; family Opitutaceae; genus CAJCBL01. Next base: position 4,543 of record JAEXPG010000001.1, on the reverse strand, counting down.
CCGTCGCTGCTCGATCTGCCATTCGATCGCGTGGCGCTGACGACGCAGGACCCGGCGGGGACGCTGTCGTTTCTCCTGCGGCTGGGTATTCCGCTGGCACGGATCGAGGCCGTGGGCGGCGGCGCGACCGAGGCGGCGGGAGGAGACCCGCGACCGACCGCTGTGATCTTCGGCGCCCGGATCCACGGGATCCGGACGATGCACCACATCAAGGCCCGGTTTCGGGTGGTCTGCTTCTGCGACTCCGACCCTGCGCTGCAGGGCCGGCGGATCGCGGGGTTGTTCGTCGTGGCGCCGGCGGACCTGCGGACGTTGAGTTATGACCGGATCTTCCTCGGCGTGGCCGAGACGTACAAGGTCCTGCACGAGCTCCTCTGGCAATGGGGTGTGCCGATCGAGAAGATGGACGTCGTGCCGGAATCGGTGTTGCTGCCACCGGAGCCAGCGATCCGCGGCGCGCGGCCCCGCTACGTGGTCTTTGGCGCGGGATCGTCGGGTGAGCGGGTGTTCCGGCATCTCGCCGCCCAGGGCGAAGTCGTCGGGTTCGTGGACAACAGCCGCGCGAAACACGGGACCGAGTTCTGCGGCCGTCCGGTGCACGCCCCTGAGGCGCTGGCCGGGCTCGACTACGATCGCGTGGTCATCGGCAGCATGTACACGGCGGAGATCCTCGGTCAGCTGATGGAGTTGGGCATCGATACAGGGCGAATCGTCGTGCTCGACTCGGCTATTGTGCTCGGGACCGCCTTGGAAACCAAGAAACGGGTCTGGTGGCGTCTGTTCAGACGGGGAGAAAGAATCTATGGAAAACAAAGAACTGTCCGCGTTGCTCGGTGAGGCAATTCGAAGCGAGCTGTACGACTTTCCGGAGCCGAGGCGCGTCTTCGACGTCGAACGGTTTGCGTACATTCTGGCCACGTTCGATTCGGCGCGCTATTTCACGGAGCACATGGCGAAGGCGCGCAATCTTGTGAAGCGGGATGCGCTGCTGGAGTTCGCCGCCGCTTCGGCGACGAACGAAGGGGCGGTGCTGGAATTCGGCGTTGGCGAGGGCGACTCGCTCCGTGTTCTCTCCCGTTGCTTTCCGACGAGGGTCATCGGCTTCGATTCCTTCGAGGGGCTCCCGGAGGACTGGACGAACTTCCAGCGGAAGGGACGATTCAGCACGGGAGGGCGTCCGCCGCCGAACCTCCCGCCGAATGTCGGCCTGGTGATCGGGCTGTTTGAGGACACTCTGCCGGAGTTCCTGGTGGAGCGGCGGGAGCCGGTGCGACTCCTTCATGTGGACAGCGATCTGTACAGCTCCGCCAGAACGGTTCTGCGCTTGCTCGCGCCAAGCCTGGTCGCCGGCTCGGTCATCGTATTCGACGAGTACTTCAACTATCCCGGCTGGCAGCATCATGAGTACAAGGCGTTCCGGGAGTTCGTCGCTGAGCACGGGGTCAAATACGAGTACCTCGGCTTTGCCTCGTCGCACTGTTCCGTCGCGCTGCGAATTCTCGAGAACCACTCTGCGCGGGCCGTGGATTCGGCCCACGAAACCCAACCCAACTCAGAACCATGAAAGCAGTCCTCGGCCTGAAACTGGATCCCTGGCACGACACCGGAGCAGCGGTGGTGGTGGAGCGGAATGGTGAGCTGCACGTCTCGACGATCTCCCAGGAGCGACTCGATCGGGTGAAACACTCCCGGGCCTTCCCGCAGGCGGCGATCGACTATTGCCTCCAGTTGGCGGGTTGCCGGTTGCGCGATGTCGCTCTCGTGGTGGCCGACTTCATCATGACACCGGATGCGTTCGACGCCTATCCGGGCGTGGTTGATCCGGCGGCAGAGGCGAAACGCGCGTTTTTCCGGAACCTCGGGGAGATGGGCATCCCCGTGGTGTTCGTGGAACATCACCTTTGCCACGCCGCCTCGGCGTTTTTCGCCACGGACTGGGACGATGCGATCGGACTGGTGATCGATGGGCACGGCTCGTTCTACGAGTCCCAGAGCATTTTCGCCTGCGACGGCCGTGGGCTGACGAAGATCGCGACTTCGCATCGGCCGGGGACGGGGTGGATGTACAGCGCCGTCACGGAGGAGTTGCTCGGGTTCGAGCACCTGCAGGAGGGGAAGACGATGGGGCTGGCCGGGTGGGCCCGCTCAGACGGCGGGCTGGCGAACGAGTTTGCGATGGATGAGCGCGCCGGCGGATCCCACGAGGCTCTGTATCCTCAGTTCGTGGATTATAGGCCGGACCGCACCTGGAGAGTCGCCGCGAGAGCGGACCTGCCCCGGCGATCGAAGGGTGGCGATCCGATGGCTTCGCCATATCCGGAGTACGCAAACGCGGCCCAGACCGAGTTGGAGCGAGGCGTGATGAAACTCGCCCGGTACGCCCGGACGCTTGGGCGCCAGAAACGCCTCTGCTACTCGGGCGGTGTGGCCCTGAATATCCTGGCGAACCGGCTCCTCCTCGACTCGGGGCTGTTCGAGGAGGTCTTCATCCAGCCCGCGGCTTCGGACGCCGGAATCCCTCTCGGGGCGGCGCTGTTGGGCTATTACACCATGCTCGGTGGCATGGTTCGGTGGAGGATGCAGCACGCATTCCTCGCTCGCGATTACACGCCGGAAGAGTGTGAGACTGCCGCCCAGCGATGGGCAGGGCCCCGCGCGCCGTACGATTTGGAGACGTTTGCGCGGGTTCTGGACAACGATTACCTCGCTGCCTGGTGTCAGGGGGCGTCCGAGTTTGGTCCGCGGGCGCTCGGGCACCGCAGCATCCTCTGTTCGCCGCGGCATCCGCGCATGAAGGCGTACCTGAACCGGGAGGTGAAGCATCGCGAGATGTTCCGGCCTTTCGCCCCGTTGGTGCCGAAGGAGCGGCAATCCGAGTTCTTCGATCTGAGCGCCTCGTCGCCCTACATGCTCCTGAACTCAACGGTTCACCCGGAGAAACGTGAGTTGGTGCCCGCCATCGTGCACGCAGACGGAACGGCGAGGGTCCAGACGATCGAGCGGGGGATCCTCGCCGAGCTTCACGCGCTGCTGGAGGCGCTGGGGCGGACGAATGGTGTTCCGGTTCTCCTGAACACTTCGTTGAACCTCGCCGGTGAACCGATCGCGGAGACACCAGCCGATGTGGTCGATCTGTTCATGCGCTCCCGTCTGGATGTGCTGGTTCTCGGAACGGTTCTGTTGAGCAAGCAGCCGGTGGCCGAGTTGGATGCGCAGAAGAATCGCAACTTGGATCAACTTGCGGCGGAGTGATGTGGCCGGGTTGCGGCGCGGAGTTCGGAACCATTGCGGTTCCGGACTCGTGTTGCGGCCTTCTCATCAGGGCCGATCGTGCTCGGCCAAGCAGGGAGACGGCGTTCACGCAGACGGAGGCACCCAGCGGCGCGCTAGTGGCTCCACTGCTGGGATGCCGCCCGCGGAAGTCTCTTCGAAGTATCAGCGCTTCTTCCAGAGGAACACGCCCTTGAACAACGGGCCCGACCAGCCGATCGAGGATTGGCGGAGGAACTCGGCGTAGGGCGCGAAGGCGCTGTCGAAGGCCGCCGGCAGTTCGGGGCCGAAATTCATGCAGTACCGGAGGTAGGCCTTCATGAACTGGTAGGGGTCGAAGGGCGCGATCGAGTCGGGATCGTGGTCGAGGAACTGCTCGAGGTGGAAGTTGGCCAGGCACTCGAAGTCGAGGCCGTGACGGGCGCCCATCGCAGCCATATCCTCGGTGCGGAAGAGGTGCTTGTCCTCGGCTGCGGACTTGTCGACGTCGCGGCGGAGGTAGAAGCGCATCGTCTGGACGAAGAAATCGAGCTGTTTCACCTGGGCGGCCGAGAGCGGGCGGCCCGCGTGTTCCATGACCACCGGGATGAACTGTGCCATCATGCCCATGAGGAGGTAGCCCTCGGAGCACGGTTCCTCGCAGAGCAGAGCGCCGCCGGGCCGGAGCACTCGCGCCACCTGGCCGATGAACGCGCCGACATCGAGCACGTGGTGCAGGACCGAGCGGAGAACGACGAGGGAGAAGGTGTTGGAGGGAAGAAGAGGGAGGTCTTCGCCTGTCAGCGAGGCGTAGAGGCAGGCGGTGGTGCCGGCGAGCGGTCGCGCGGTGAGTTTCCGTTGCGTGAGGGCGAGAAACTCCGGCGAGGGGTCGGTGATGAGGACGGAAGGATACGCGGCGGCGTCGACCAAACCGAGCGTGAGTTGGCCGGTGCCGCAGCCGATCTCGAGTGCGGGGCCGCCGAAGTCGCAGCCCCTGGCCTGGAGCAGGCGCACTGCGCCCCGACCGACCACGAGGTTCTCCGGATCGATCTTGTACTGTTTGTCGTACTCGGCCTCGGGGTGGGCGTAGGCGCGCACCGGCGAGATTTCGAACCAGTCGGCGTGATGGGGAAACGCGGCCAACCACTGGAGTTGGGGCGGCAGTTCGGGTTGGGTGCCCGCCAAAGTGCGCTGTGGGGATGGCCGTTCGGGCGAGACGGCCGGCGCGCGGGAGGTGGCGGTGGTGGTCATTGGTTCGGGGTGTACTCGGACCGGCTGGGTTGCCGGCGGAGAG
>JAEXPG010000656.1 GCA_023447015.1 Verrucomicrobiota bacterium | reverse complement strand
CCCGACGGGGGTGGGGCCCGGCGTCCCCGACGCCGCGAAGGGGGAGACGCTCGTGCTGCTCACCACCGAGGCGATCGATGTCGTGCAGTTGCGCGAGAAGCTCACCGCGGCCGGGCTGCCGAACCTGTGGATTCCCAAGGCGGTGCACCGGCTGGATCGCATTCCCGTCCTCGGCAGTGGCAAGTGCGACCTGCGCGGCTGCCGCGAGCTCGCGGCGAAGCCGGAGACGACATGACCCCGTGCGGGGCGTCGGCTTCAAATGTCGAGCGGCAGTGGCGCGGACGTGTGCCGGCACCCCGGTCGGTCATAACACGTACTCGGCCGGGGCGATGAGGACGACATACTCGCCCTTCTTGCTCATCGGGCCGAAGCGTTGCCGCACTTCGCCGGCGGGGCCGACGAGGAAGGTCTCATGGAGCTTTGTCACCTCCTTGGCCAGGCACACGACGCGGGTCGCGCCGAGCACCTCGACGATCTCGTCGACGAAGGCCTCGATGCGGTGGGTGCTCTCGTAGAGGCAGAGGGTGTGGGCGGCGTCGCGGTTCTTCTCGAGGAACGTGCGGCGGGCCGCGGTCTTGGGCGGAAGAAACCCCGCGAAGAAGAAGGCGTTGGTCGGAAGCCCGCTGGCGCTGAGCACGGCGATGGCGGCGCAGGCGCCCGGCACGGGGATGACCGGCAGGCCGCGGCGGCGGCAGGCGCGCACGAGACGGAATCCCGGGTCGCTCAGGCCCGGGGTGCCGGCGTCGCTCACGATGGCGACGGACTCGCCGGCGGCGAGCCGGGCGACGAGCTGCTCGGCGGCCTCGGTCTCGTTGTGCTCATGGTAGGCGACGAGCGGGCGGTGCAGACCGAGCCGCTGGAGCATGGCGCCGGTGGTGCGGGTGTCCTCGCTCGCGATCACCGTGGCGGAGCCGAGGATGGCGCGGGCGCGTTCGGACAGGTCGGCGAGGTTGCCGATCGGGGTCGCGACGACGTAGCAGCGCCCGGGTTGCGCGGTGAGGGAGGTGTTGACGTCGCTCATGGCGAGCACGCTGAGGCGGGCGGGGCGGTGGCGGCAAATGCGAAGCGCGGGGGCGCTGGGCACAAAAAAGCCCGGGCGGCGGCCCGGGCTGAAAGGGTGAGCGGCGCTCAGCGGTTGGCGCCGGGCGTGGAGCCCATGCCGGGGACGCTGCCTTCCCACGTCTGGGGACGGCTCCACGGAATCGAATCCTCCTCTTCCTTGGAGGCGCAGCCGTTGACGAGCAGCGCAGTGAGACCGAGAAGAGCGGCGAGAAGGAGACGTTTGAGCGCGGACATGGTTGGAAAAGGTGCTAGGACGTTTGCATCGGAGCGGACGCTTGGCAAGGGGCAAGCCGAACAGGTCCGGATTGCCGGGCGGGCACTGGCCCCGCGCGAGTTGGAGGCGGTCGGCGCGGGAATGTTCCGTGAAATCGCTCCGGGCGCGAGGCGGGGCGGGGGCATGGCCCGGAGCTTGGCAAACCTGGGGAAGGCTGCGTAGGTGGCGGGCGTGCAGAGCCTCGCCGAGTTTTCCCTCGAAGACTTCTCCGCCCGCGTCGAAACGTGGGGCGGGCGGCCCGTGCATGCGCGCCAGATCCTGCGCAGCTACTATGCGGGCGATGGGGCGGTGGGCTGGGACGACCTCATCCTGCCGCGCGGACTGCGCGGGAAGATCGAGGCGGAACTGCGTACGGCGCCGGCGGAGCTCGCGGCGCGGCAGGTGGCCGGCGACGGGACGACCAAGCTCCTGCTCCGCCTCGCCGACGGCCGCACGGTCGAGTCGGTGCTCATGCCCGATTGGGCGGGGGAGCGTGCTGCGGGCTGCCTGTCTTCGCAGGTCGGTTGCGCGATGGGCTGCGATTTCTGCGCGACCGCGCAGGGCGGACTGGAACGCAATCTCACCAGTGGCGAGATCGTGGAGCAATTTCTCGCCCTGCGGCGCGAGGCCCGGGCGGCGGGGCGCAGGCTCCAGACCATCGTGTTCATGGGCATGGGGGAACCGTTGCTCAATCTCGACAACGTCGTCGAGGGGGCCCGACGCATCGCGTCGAACGACCTTGGGGCGCTGGGCCGGAAGCAGATCACGATCTCGACGGTGGGCATCGTGCCGGGCATCGAGGCGCTCGCCGCGAGCGGACTGGGGGTGAGCTTGGCTGTCTCCCTCCATGCGCCCGAGGATACGATCCGCGCAGCCTTGCTGCCGATGGGCCGGCGGTACGGCGTGGCGGAGATTCTGGCCGCGGCGGACCGCTATCAGGCGGCGACGGGGCGGATCACGACGATCCAGTACTGCCTGCTCGCCGGGGTGAACGACTCCCTCGCGCAGGCCCGCACCCTGGCGACGCTCCTGGCGGGGCGCCGGATGCACATCAATCTCCTGCGCTACAATCCGACCGGGCCCGGGCTCTCGGGCACCGTGTATCGGCCGCCGGAACCGGCGCAGATCGATGCGTTTCTCGCGGAGCTTCGCGCGCAGGGGGCGGTCGCGCATTTCCGTCGGCCCCGCGGCGAGGGAATCGACGCGGCGTGCGGCCAGTTGCGCGGTCGGGCGGTGCGGACCTGAGCGGGTCGCCCCGGCGGGAGTACAAACTGGGTGGGCCACGCGCGGCGTCCGCGGATGGTTCGGCGCTGGCGTTTTGCGGGTTCCTTTCTAGTTTCCGCGCTCCCGAAACCGAGGTCTTCTTTTTCAGGTAACGGTTTCGAACCTTAAACCCGAACGAAATGGACTCCGCTGCCGCTCTTGCCGGCGACCACCATAGCGTGCGAGCGAGGCGCCGAATGTTTGGCGCGGTGGAGGAGTGCGGGCCGGCGGAAGTCGCGGAGCGGATGAGCTGCCGGCCCGGGCAGCCTTTGCGGGCGCTGATCGTCGAGGACAACGATCGGGACACCGAGCTGATCGTGCGGCAACTGGAGCGGGCGGACTACGATCCCGACTGGGTGCAGGTCGACAGCGAGGAGGGATTCCGCCGGCAGCTGACCACCGGTCCCGACGTGATCCTGTGCGGCTGCCAGCTCGCCCGGTTCGACGGTCTGCTGGCGTTGAAGATCCTGCAGGAGTCCGGTCTGCCGATCCCGTTGATCATCATCTCGGGCAGCTCCGGCGAGGAGACCGCGGTGAACGCGATCCGCAGCGGTGCCGCCGACTTTCTTCTCAAGGGCCGGCTGGCCCGGCTGGGCCGGGCGGTCGAGCATGCGATCGAACAGTGCCGGATGCGCCACGAGCACAAGACTATGATGGAGGCGCTGCTGCAGGCGGAGGCGCGCTACCGTGGCATCTTCGAGAACGCCGTCGAGGGCATCTTCCAGTCGACCCCGGAAGGCCGGCTGATCGCCGCCAATCCCGCGCTCTCCCGGATCCTCGGCTACGCCTCGCCGAAGGAGGCCATCGGCATGGCCGACGACATTCTGGCCCAGCTCTGCTCCGATCCGCAGCAGCTGCAGGAACTGCGGCGCGGGCTTGAGGGCGTCGGCCTGGTGACCGGTTTCGAGACCCAGGCGACCTGCTGGGACGGGCGGCGCCCCTGGGTTAGCCTCAACTGCCGCAGTGTCCGCGATCCCCGTGGCACCCTCCACCTCGAGGGCACGGTGGAGGACATCACCGAGCGCAAGAAACTGGAGACGCAGCTGCTCCGCGCCCAGCGGCTCGACAGCGTGGGCCGCCTCGCCGGCGGCATCGCCCACGACCTGAACAACATTCTTCTCCCCATCCTGATCTCGCCCGGTCTGCTCCGGGAGCGCCTCAAGGACGAGATGTCCCGCGACATCGTCGACTCGATCGAGGTCAGCGCGCGCCGCGGGGCCGACATCGTGCGGCAACTGCTCACCTTCAGCCGGGGCACCGACGGCGAACGCGTCCCCGTGCAGGTGCGCACCCTGGTGAACGAGATGTTCAGCATCATGCGGGAGACCTTCCCGAAGAGCATCAATCTCCGCAGCGCCCTGCCGATGGAGATCTGGCCCGTGCGCGGCGATCCCACCCAGCTGCACCAGGTGCTCATGAACCTGTGCGTGAACGCGCGCGACGCGATGCCCCGCGGCGGCGATCTGCTCGTCGCCGTGGAGAATTGCGAGGTCGACGAGGCCACCGCCCGGTCCAACGCCGGCGCCCGCGCGGGTCGGCATGTGCTTCTGCGCGTGGCCGACACCGGCACCGGCATCGACCCCGACCATCTCGACAAGATCTTCGACCCGTTCTTCACGACCAAGGAGGTCGGACAGGGCACGGGGCTTGGGCTCTCTTCCGTCCTCGGCATCGTCAACAGCCATGGCGGATTCATCCAGCTCGAGAGCACCGTGGGGCGGGGAACCCAGTTCCGCATCTATTTGCCGGCCTGCGAGCAGTTGGAACTCAGCGAGCCGCCGAAGGCCGACGAGGGCCCCCGCGGCCGCGGCGAACTGGTGCTGCTGGTGGACGATGAGCGCGTCGTTCGGCACGCCACGCGCACGATGCTCGAGCGGCACGGTTATCGCGTGATCGAGGCGCGGGACGGCGAGGACGCCTTGGACCGGTTCGCCCAACATGGCCCCGAGATCTCCGTGGCCGTCGTCGATCTGCTGATGCCGCGGATGGATGGCGTCGAGCTGATCCGCCAGTTGAAGCTGCGGACCAACGGCCCCGCGATCGTGGCGATGACCGGCGTGGGCAAGTCCCCGAAGGTGACGCAGGTCCGTGAACTCGGCGACGTGCAGGTCCTGGAGAAACCCTTTAGCGCGGAGACGCTCCTGCAGGCACTCGGCCGGTTGCTGCGCCAGGAGGGCGGAGTTGCGGGCAGCTGGGGCTGGTGAGCGGCGCGCGCGTTGCGGACTGGTCCGCCTTCACCGCGACACCGGGCGGAGTTCGCGAGCACGCGCCGGGGCATGACGTGCTATTCGTCGAGCCCAGCGCGAAACGTTGCCCGCGTGCGGGGCCGGTCCTTCTCGTGAAAGGCACCCTCGGGCGTGGCCGGGCCTCTGTGTGGTCGCGGCGATCAGCCGGACGTGCCTTCGAGCGGCAGCGCGGTCTCCTTGCGGTACACGGTGCCTTGTGCGAGGGCGACGAGCTCACCGGCGGCGTCGCGTACTTCCATCGTGTAGGTGGCGAGCTTGGGGTTGCAGGAGACTTCCTTGGCCTCGGCGGTGAGCGTGCCGGCGCGAGCGGCCTTGAGGTAGGAGATGGAGACGTTGATGCCGAGGGCGAGCCGGCCGTGACTGTTGGAGGCGACGGCGAAGACGAGGTCGGCGAGCGTGAAGAGCGCGGCGCCGTGGACGACATCGGCGGCGTTGAGGTGCTGGTCGCCGACGGTCATGCGCGCCTTGGCCCAGCCCGGGCCGGCGTCGAGCAGCTCGATTCCGTTGTGTGCGGCGAAACGGTCGCGGGAGAAGAAGGTGCGGAGGGCGGGGTTCATTTCTTGGTCTTCTTCGGCGGAGCATCAGCGACGCGTTCGAAGCGCTCAACCATGGAGAAGCCAGCTTGGCTGAAGGTGAGGGTGAGCTCCTTGCGGTCTTCGCTTACCTTGTAGCGGTAGACGGTGATCGGCTGCGCCATCCCGCCCGGGCAGGTGCTGTGCAGGGTGCGGAGCGTGAGAGTGTTGCCCTTGGCGGTGAGCGAGCCGGAAGCGGCGCAGACGGTCTCGGAGTGCCACTCGTCGCGCCAGAACTGCATGATCGCGACGGCGTGCTGCTCCCGCTGGCCGTTGATGCGGGTCTCGACGAGGCGCCAGACACCGATGTAGCTGAGTTGTGCGTCGAGGGAGGACTCCATGTCGGCGGCGACCTCGCGGGCATTGCGCTCGCGGTGGAGCTTGGTGAGGTCGTCGGGCTCGGCGCGCTCCTCGGGCGTGGCGAGATCCTTCGGGCGATCTTCCGGCGCCACGAGGGCCTTGTCCATGTCCTCGGCCACTTCGCGGCCGACGCGCTCCTGGTGGAGTTCGTCGAGGCTCTTGCCGGGCGGTTCTTCGACGGGCGAGGGGAGCGAGGTGTCGGAGTCGGGATCGGCGAGCCGCTCGCCGAGGCGCTCGTGCTCGATGCGGTCGTTGTGGAGGTCGGTGAGCTCGCCGCCCTCCTCGGTGGCTGGCGTGCGGAGCTCGGTGGAGTCTGTCTTTGTTTCGGCGAAATCCTTGTCGGGATCGGCGGACGGGGTGGTGGCGTGGAGACGGACGGCGGCAAGCGTCACGAGGGAAAGCGCGGCGCACGCGAGACGGAGGCGGGAGCGGGTGAGCATGGGAGTACGGAAATGGACGTCTTTCATGGGGCGGGACTGCCGAAGCCGATCCGGCGGCGGTGCGTGGGGCGGATGGGCTTTGATGTTCCAAGGTGGAACAGCAAAGCCCGCGTTTCCTCGAAGGTGAGATAGAAGGCGAAATCCTTGGGGAAACGGTCGCGATTGTGGGAACCCGCATTGTTGAGATCACGCGTGGCGACTCCGGAGAACCGCGGCAGATCGGCATCGAGCATGACGCGGCGTTGGCGGACCCGGTGGATGCGCTGCTGGATCTCGGGTTCGGAGACGAGAGTGTCGTGAGGCATGGCGGGCACGCACGCGGCGAGGGGCGGTTCCGCGGTGGGATGGGAGACTGGCGTGGTGGCCGGGTGGAGGCGAGCGGAGGGTTTGGGTGGGAGGCTGGGATTCGTTATCCCAGCCTGGAGCGGCAAAGGCTTGGACGGATGGCGGGCGTAAAGCCTGCCCCACCACCGGAAAAGGGCGGGCCGAGGGCGAGGTGTCGGTCCGCCGGACAAAAAAAACCCCGCGGCCTTTGTAGGCCGCGGGGCGAAGGGGGGGCTGGACGACGGCGTTGCCCAGCGGAGAGGGGGCGCTCCGCCGAAACGCTTGCGGCGGTTTCGGAGAAACCGCCCTACCTCAGGACTGGGCCGGCTTGCCGCCGGCCGGCGCCGCCGGGGCGGCGGGGCGCTTCTCGGGGAGGGCGCGGGTGGCGATCTCGTTGACCACGCGGGCGACGAAGTCGTCCTGCTTGATCACGCCCTCGTCACCCTTGGCGCGGCTGCGCACGGAGACGCTGAGCGCCTCGGCCTCCTTCTGGCCGAGCACGAGCGCGTACGGGACCTTGTCGAGTTCAGCGCGGCGGATCTTGGCGCCGAGCTTGTCGTTGGAGGTGTCGAGGGAGACGCGGACGCGCGCATCCTTGAACTTCCGGTACAGGGCGTCGCAGGCGTCCATCACCTTCTCGGAGATCGGGAGGATGCGGACCTGCTCCGGCGCGAGCCAGACAGGGAAGTCGCCGGCGAAGTGTTCGATCAAGACGCCGCAGAAACGCTCCATCGAACCGAAGGGCGCGCGGTGGATCATGACGGGGCGGTGCGGCTTGTTGTCCGCGCCGACGTAGGAGAGGTCGAAGCGGATCGGGAGGTTGTAGTCGACCTGCACGGTGCCGAGCTGCCACTCGCGGCCGATGACGTCCTTGATGACGAAGTCGATCTTCGGGCCGTAGAACGCGGCCTCGCCGGGCTCCTCGGTGAAGGGCACGCCGAGGGTCTTCGCGGCGTTGCGGCAGGCCTCCTCGGCCTTGGCCCAGTTCTCGTCGGTGCCGGTATACTTGGCCGAATCCGGACTGCGGAGACCGACGCGGACCCGGTAGTCCTTCATGCCGAGGGTGGAGAGGACGATCTTCACCAGCTCGAGGCAGCCGAGCACTTCGCCGGCGACCTGGTCCTCGGTGCAGAAGAGGTGGGCGTCGTCCTGCGTGAAGCCGCGGACGCGCGTCATGCCGTTGAGCTCGCCGGACTGTTCCCAGCGGTAGACGGTGCCGAACTCGGCAAGGCGCACGGGGAGATCGCGGTAGCTGTGCGGCTGCGAGGCGAAGATCTTGATGTGGTGCGGGCAGTTCATCGGCTTCAGCAGGAAGCCGTCGAGGAGCTTGTCGTCGGCGAGGATGCGGTCGGCGCCGATGGTCTCCTTGCCGGTGCGCTCGTTGACCTGCGCGGCGAGGGCGGCGGGCACGCCTTCGAGGCGGTTCATCAGCTCGGCGCAGGAGCAGCCGCACTTGAGCGCGCTGTCGAGGGCCTCGCGGTCGGCGATGGGCGCGAACTGCGAGTCCTTGTAGTACGGGAAGTGGCCGGAGGTCTTGTAGAGCGTGAGCTTGCCGATGTGCGGCGTGAAGACCTGGTGGTAGCCCTGCTTGCGCAGCTCCTCGCCGATGAAGTTCTGCAGCTCCTGGCGGAGGATGGAACCATTGGGCGTCCAGAGGATGAGGCCCTGGCCGACGTCCTCGTCGATGTGGAAAAGCTTCAGGTCCTTGCCGAGCTTGCGGTGGTCGCGGGCCTTGGCCTGCTCCATCTGGGTGAGATAGGCGGCGAGCTCGTCCTTCGAAGCGAAGGCGGTGCCGTAGATGCGCTGGAGCTGCTTGTTCTTCTCGTCGCCACGGTGGTACGAGCCGGCTATGGAGAGGAGCTTGAAGGCCTTGATCTGCTTGGTGTACCGGACGTGCGTGCCGGCGCAGAGGTCGATGAACTCGCCGTTCTGGTAGAACGAGATCGCCTCGCCCTCGGGAATGTCGGCGAGACGGCCGAGCTTGTAGCGCGTCTGGCCGATCTTGTTGATGATCTCGACGGCCTCGGCGCGCGGGACTTCGCGGCGCTGGAAGGATTGGTTCTCCTCGATGACCTCCTTCATCTTGGCCTCGATCGCCGCGAGATCCTCGGCGGTGAGTTTACGGTCGAGGTCGATGTCGTAGTAGAAACCCGTCTCGGTCGGGGGGCCGATGTCGAGCTGCGTCTCGGGGAAGAGACGCAGGATTGCGGTGGCCAGCACGTGCGAAGCGGAGTGCCGGATTTCTTCGAGCGGAGTCATTGCCATGGTATGTGTTGGTTGTGGCCCTGCGTACGATTGCAGCGCCGGAAGGGCAGACAGTAGCGGGCAGCCGCCGGCACGGGGCGAGACGGAAATCGCGCACCGGCGGGCGTGGGCGGGTGGCGATGAGAACGGACCGCGCCCGACGCGCTTCAAGGCGCCGTGCCGCTCAGAACGGCTTCGCGCTCACGTGGACGGGGCCGAGCAGGAGGTGCTGGTCGCGGGCGGGGGCCCAGGTGGGGTCGTTGCCGCCGTAGAAGACGTTGTGCATGTACTGCGTGAGCTTCCAGTCCTGGCCGGGCTGGAGGAACCGGAAGCGCTGCTCGAGGCGCCGGGCGCCGTCGATCCACAGGCGCACCGTGCCGTCGGTCTCGGGCGTACCGAGCTCGACCTGGAGTTTGATCGTGTACGTCTTGCCGGCCTCGACCTGCTGCACGAAGAAACGGTCGCCGTACTTCTCGGACTGGGTGGGCCAGTAGAGATAGAGCTCCAGATAGTTCTGGGGTTCGGCGGAGAAGCGGGTGTCGCGGCGCCACATCGGGCGGGCACTCATGCCGTCGGGTTTGCCGAGGCCGCCGGAGGGGTGCGAGCCGCCGCTGAGGCCCGGGAGTTTGCCGCCGCCGTAGGCCATGGTGTTGTTCTGGCTGAACTCCCAGTCGGCGGGGAAGTGCACGGCATACTCGACCGTGTAGGTATCGCTCGGGGCGAGCTCGGCGGCGAACTTGCTGCCGTGGGCGCCCCGCGTGTGGGTGCCGGCCTTGAAGCGCGACTCGAGCCATTTCCGTCCGGAGCCGGCGGGGAACTCGCGGATGAAGGCGTCGCCCGGCTCCTCGTACCAGAGCAGCGTGGGCCAGTCGGTTTTCGCCTCGGCCGTGGCGTAGTGCTGGCCGTCGGCCCAGCGGGAATAGTCGACGGTCCACTCCGCGGGCGCCGTGGCCGCGGCGCCCGGTGCGGCTGCAGCGACCGGGCCAGGGGCGGACTGGGCGGTGCCGAGCGGGAGGATCGCGAGGGGAAGCAGGATGGAGGCGAGGGTCGCGCGCATGGACGGAGGGGGATGATGTCTTTCGGGGGAAACGGGGCAAACGACGGGAGACGGCGGACCGGTCACCGTTTGAACGGTGGTGCGGTGCTCGCCCCAGTCCGGACCGCGCGGCCGCCGCGCTCAATCCCGAAGGCGGTGCGGAGATCCCGGGCGCCCCACTGCGATGCGGATTTGGTGCGTCGCGCGGAGCGGCGCTTTCCGGTCGCATCGGGCGCGCGGGCCCTCCAGCGTGCGAGGCAGTTCTCCATGCGCGTCACTTCTGAGAGTCTTCCAGGAACTCGGTGTTCTCCCGCGGATCGCGGCGGACGCACCGGCGCGGCGCGGCTTCGTGCGGCGGGCGGAAGGCGGCGCTGAACCATGCAAGCCGACAAATCGACCGCGGCCCGGGCCTGGAGCTGGATCCCCTCGCTGTATTTCACGCAGGGGTTGCCCAATGTCGCCGTCGCCACGCTCTCGGTGGCGCTGTACAAGAGCCTCGGCGTGTCGAACGCGCAGATCGCGTTCTACACGAGCTGGCTCTACCTGCCGTGGGTGCTCAAGCCGCTGTGGTCGCCGCTGGTCGAGCTGCTCGGACGCAAGCGGCATTGGATCGTGGCGACACAGTTCGTGGTCGGCGCGCTCTTCGCGGCGGTGGCGCTCACGATCCCCGGCCCGGCGTTCTTCCAGGCGACGCTCGCGCTGTTCTGGCTCGTGGCCTTCAGCTCGGCCACGCACGACATCGCGGCGGACGGCTTCTACCTGCTCGCGTTGCCCGAGCACCAGCGCGCGGCATTCGTGGGCGTGCGCAGCACGTTCTTCCGGCTCGCGATGATCGCGGGGCAGGGTGGACTCGTGTTCGAGGTGGGCCGCTGGATCAAGTCGGGCGCGGCGCCGACGCAGGCGTGGAGCTGGGCCTTCGGCGCGCGGGCGGGCTTGTTCGGGCTGGTGGCGCTGTACCATCTCCTCGTGTTGCCGCGGCCGGCGAGCGACCGGCCGGCGAAACGCGGCGGCGACCTCGTCGGCGACGGACTGGCGGTGTTTGCGGCCTTCTTCCGCAAGGCGGGCATCGGGACGGCGCTCGCGTTCATGCTGTTGTACCGGTTGGGCGAGGCGCAGCTGGTGAAGCTCATCCAGCCGTTTCTCCTCGATGCGCGCGACAAGGGCGGGCTCGGGCTTTCGCTCGACCAGGTGGGTCTCTACTACGGGACGATCGGCACGGCGGCGCTGCTGGCCGGCGGACTGCTCGGCGGCTGGGTGGTCTCGCGCTGGGGCTTGAAGCGGCTGCTCTGGCCGATGGTGTGCGCGATCCACGTGCCGAACCTCGCCTACGTGTGGCTCGCGCTCGCGCGGCCGGAATCGTTGGCCGCCGTGGGCGGGGCGATCGCGGTGGAGCAGTTCGGCTACGGCTTCGGGTTCACCGCGTACATGCTCTACCTGATGCTCTTTGCCGAGGGGGAGAACAAGACCGCGCACTACGCACTTTGCACCGGGTTCATGGCGCTGGGCATGATGGTGCCGGGCATGTGGGCCGGCTGGCTGCAACAGCAGGTCGGCTACGCGGGCTTCTTCGGCTGGGTGTGCGTGGCGACGATCCCGTCGTTCGCCGTGACCGCGCTGCTCAGGGTCGACGACCGCTACGGCAAGCAGCGCGCGGTGTGAGAGTTTGATCGAAAGCGCGGTCCGCGGCTAGCCGGGCGCACCGGCCGAGAGGCGCTGGTAGTCGAGTTTCCCTTTCGGGTCGATGATCAGGATCTTCGCGGCGCGCAGCTCTGCGATCAGTGCCTTGGCGTCGGACTCGGTGATCTTGTCGCCGAAGAAGGAACGGGTGTGCCGGATCAGTGTCGCCTCCTTCCCGGGGCGGTTCTTGGCATTTCTGCGCAGGTACTCCAGCAACAGACGGGCCTGTTCACCGAGGGGGTGGGCGACGGTGGCGGGCCTGGGGCCCGCGTTCTTGGTCGGGACTGGGGCCGGGGGCGGGGGAGGAACCGGAACGGGCGCCGGCTTCGCCTGTGGCGGGGAGAGTTTGCCGTCGCCGTCGAAATGCAGAGCGGAGAAATCGTCGTGGCGGCGGACGCGGAGGTGGCGGTGGCGCAGATGCTCGACGAGCGGATCGTACCCCTTGTCGCGGGAGACGATGTGGAAGAACCCGAGCGGGTTGCCCTGCACGGCGCGACCGAGGTAGTAGGCGAGGGTGAAGTCGAGGGCGTTCTTGCCGGACTCGGTGAGGCGCACGAGCTCCACCGTGCCGGCATGGTTGAGTAGCTGTTCGACAAGGGCGGCATCGAGCTTCTTCTGCCCCGGGCCGAGCAGCAGCGTGAAGCTGACGGATTTGTGGCCGAAGACCGCGGGATCGATCTCTTGGACGTTCTCGAAGTCCACGAAGACATGGTTGGTGGGCAGGGGCAGGGTCATCGCGCCGGCGAGTGTTGTACAACGGGTTGCTGAATACGAGCTGGGAGTGCGAGGGACGGACGGCGATGCGGGGCGACCGCGGTTGGATCCGAGCTTGCAGCGGGGCGCTGAGATCGCTTTTTCGCCGGGGAACGCTTCCGCTCATGACCGCCACCACCAAGCTCACTGAGTTGATGGATTCGATGGAGATGCAGTCGGAGGAGTGGATCTACCGCTACGACCGGCAGACCGGTCACGTCGCGATGGTCGAGCGCAGCACCTATTCGGCGATCGAAGAGGGCGACGATGACGGGCTCGATCCGGCCGACGAGGAGGTCGTGCTGGCACGGGCGATGGTCGAGGACAACGGCGAACGGTTCCTCGAGCTGCCGGACAAGTTCGACTTCCATGAGTACCGGCAGATGGAGCGGTTCATCGGCACCCTGGAGGACGCGCGTGTGGCCGAGGATTTGTGGCGGGCGATCAAGGGCAAGGGCGCGTTCCGGTTCTTCAGGGACACCGCGGCGCGGCACGGCGTGCTCGACGCCTGGTACCGTTTCCGTGACGAGCGCGCGAAGCAGTTCGTGATCGGCTGGGCCGAGGCCCACGAGGTGCCCTACGAGGACGACACGACGCGGCGGGGACGGTGAGCGGGGGTGGTGTTTGCGGTAGGGACGGCACTCCGCCGCCGTCCGTGGCATGGTTTGGGTTGAACCGCTGATGGGCTTCGCCAACAGCGAAGCCTTGGAAGTATCCTCCGGCTGATCGCCTCCGGGTTCCGGTGGTCGGCGCCCGCTGATCGCGGGCGAGGTGGATCGGCAATAGCCAGCGATCAGGCCACCGCCTTGAGCACGACCTCGGGGTTGGTGGCGGCGATGCGGAGGAGGACCTTGGCGGCGCCGGTGGGCGCGCGGCGGCCCTGTTCCCAGTTCTGGAGAGTATCGATGCTGATGCCGAGCAGCTTGGCGAACTTGGCTTGGGAGAAACCCATGGATGCGCGGACCGCGGCGACGGAAGCGGGATCGATGCGGTCGATGCGGACTTTGCCCTTCAGTTCGCCCCGGCGGGCGGCTTTGAGCTCGCGGACGCCTTGGAGGAGGTTTTCGAAATCGGCCTTTTTCACGGTGTGGAGATGAGTTGGGCGAGGAGCTTGAGCTGATCGCGGGTGAGGTCTGCCTGCTCGTTCTTCGCGTAGGCGAAGACGAGGTAGATGAGACCTTCGGTAGAAATATGGTAGTAGATCACGCGGGCACCGCCGCGTTTGCCGCGGCCCTGCAACGGGCGTCGGAGTTTGCGGAGTCCGTGTCCGGCGGGAATCAGGTCGCCGGCCGAGGGATCGGCGAGCAGGGCTAGTTCGAGCTCGAAGACCTCCTGTTCGGAGAAGAGCCCGGCCGCTGTGCGTTCGAAGGTCGGCAGACGAACGAATTCCACGGAGGATAGGTACGCCAACGGCGTATAACGCGCAAGTGCCGATTTCAGATGGATGAATCCATGTCTGGCGCCGGGAGAACGGGGCTTGCGGGGTGTGGAGCGGGCACTACGGTCGGCGGTGCCCCATGAGACTGAAGTGGATCCTCTGGACCGAGCGTGCTCTGTTGCTGGCCGTCGTGATCACGATTGGCGCGCTGACGTTCCTCAACGTGCGCGACTACCGGCGGTACAAGTTCATCACCGAACTGGAGCGGCATGTGACGCCGGAGCAGTTCGCGGCGATGGCAAAACGGTGCGACGTGAAGGGACGCGAGGAGTGCGGGAGCTACAGGGGTGCAGCGATTCCCGCGGAGTTCGCCGTGCTTAAGCCTCTCGACGTGGCGATCTCCCGGGGAACCTGTGATGTGAAGCTATACGAGCGTGGCCTCGCTTACGCCTATCTGCGGATCGACAGTTCACCGCGCAATCAGCGCGCGCATGTATTCTACGACTTTGAGGGCGATCAGAAAGGCCACGAGGTGTGGCTACGCGATCCGGTTGCCGAGGAGCCCTTTCATCCCAAGGGCAGAGTCTTGACCGTGGACTTGTGGGGTATGGATGAGGGCCGGCAAGTCGTGATCACCAACGACGTTCTGATGGTGGTCGCGCAGAGTTGCGTGGCTGGAGGGCAAGACGAGATCGTGCTGAAAAGGCCACTCAACGCCGAGGAAGTTCAGCGGATCCGGACGGCGGTGGTGCACATCCAGCCAAGTGATCGCGGTAAGCGGTACACGACGGGCGTATGCGACGGTCTGACCATGCATTTAGGCTTCACCGAAGACGGGACTCCTTCGCGCGAAGACATGACTTTGGACAATGCGTGGTGCGACAGTGTCGCGGAGGTCACGGAGCTGGTTTCCTCGTTGCTGCCGACAGAGCTGCGGCTGCCGGCGAAATCCGACCTCTATGGACAGGAGTTGGAGGGTGCCAAAATCCACGTGTATACCAACGAAGAATGGGCTGTCCGAAGTGCCATGCGCCGTGACGACTATCCGCGGTGGCTGATCTGGCCGCGGCTGGTGTTGGGCGTGAAAGGGTAGGTATCTCTCGGTAAACGAAAACGGCCCGGCGGTGAGGCCGGGCCGATGGAGAGGAAGGCAGACGGACGTTTCGGAGAAACGTCCCTACCTCGGAAGAATCAGCCGACGACGAGGTTGAGGATGCGGCCGGGGACGAAGATCACTTTGCGGATCGTCTTGCCGATCGTGAATTCCTGGACCTTCGGAAGCGCGAGGGCGGCCTTCTCGGCGGCGGCCTGGTCGGCGCTCTTCGGGAGGACCAGCTCGCCGCGGAGTTTGCCGTTCACTTGCACCACGACCTTCATGGTGTCGGAGACGAGCTTTGATTCGTCGGCGACGGGCCACGGGGCGGTGTGCAGTGGGGGGACGGAGGCCAGGTCGGCGCCCTGGCCTACAGGCGTGTGCAGACGGAGCCAGAGTTCGTGGGCGAGGTGTGGGGCGAAGGGCTGGAGGAGCTGCACGAACGTCTTGAGGGTGTCGCGCGACACCGTCGCCGCTTTCTGGAGCTGGTTGCGCAGGATCATCATCTGCGGGATCGCGGTGTTGTAGCGCAGCCCCTCGATGTCCTCGGTGACCTTCTTGATCGTGGCGTGGAGGAGTT
>JAEXPG010000655.1 GCA_023447015.1 Verrucomicrobiota bacterium | reverse complement strand
GGCCTCGCCGGCGGCGGCCGCGGGCATCGCCGCCATCCCAGAGCCTTCGGATACGCGGCGCTTCAACAGCGCGACCTCCAAGCCGAGTGCGCGGACCTGCTCGGCAAGTTCACGGGCCTGGCGGCGTGCCCCGATCGCCTTCACCAGCGCGATTGTGGGCAGCACAAGGATGAGCGCCCCGAGGACGATCAGGATGAGAATGATGGTTTCTTCCATGGGTTTGCGCCACCGCGCGGAGTCGAGGCTCGCAGAACCCGAGGGCGGAGCAAGCCGCGAGCGGCCGGCGGGGGCTCACGGGTTTGGTGGGCTTCCAGCGGGCCGAGGCGGGCACGAACGGTCCGTAGGAAGAACGGCCGGCGTCGGACCTACTACTTCTGGACCGAATCGATGCCGTCGGTGGTTCCGACGAGGTGGAGGAAGACATCCTCCAGCGTCGCTCCCGGCCGGTCGGTCTGCTGCCGAAGTTCCTCGAGCGTACCCTCGGCGCGGAGGCGGCCGCGATGGATGATGCCGATGCGCTGGGCGAGTCGTTCGGCGACCTCGAGGATGTGGGTCGTCAGCAGCACGGTGCCGCCAGCGGCGACGAAATCATGCAGCATGTCCTTCACGAGACGCGCGGCGGAGGCGTCGAGCCCGGTGAGCGGCTCGTCGAGCATGAGCAGGCTGGGGCGGTGGAGCAGCGCCGCGGCGAGTGCGACCTTCTGCTTCATGCCGCGGGAAAACCCCTCGATGCGGTCCCCGGCGCGATCCGCGAGGCCGAGCTGGGCGAGGAGCGACTGGGCCTGGGCGCGGGCCTCGGCGGCGGGGACGTTCCAGAGGGCGGCGGTGTATTCGAGAAATTCGATCGGGGTGAGTTTCCCGTAGAGCGCGGGCTCGTCGGGCACGTACGCGAGGCGGGCCTTCGCACGCTCGGGATCGAGGTGGACGTCGATGCCGTCGATGAACGCCCGTCCGCCACCGGGCTGGATCAGGCCGGCGAGGATGCGCAACGAGGTCGTCTTGCCGGCGCCGTTGGGGCCGAGGAAGGCGTAGAAGGTGCCGCGGGGAATCCGGAGCGAGAGCCCGTCGACGGCGAGCGTGCTGCCGAACGCCTTCCGCAGGGCGACGAGTTCACAGGCGGCTTCTTCGGCGAGGACCGGGGGCGTCGGGACCTCGGCGGTGTCCGAATCAGGCAGGGGCGGCGGTGTGGAGCCGGACGGCATGCGCGGGAGACAATCGTATCGGCCGCCTGCTGGCAATCGGCCTGTGTGGGCGTTCATCACTGGGGCAGGCGCCGGGATGCGGCGGAACTCCGGGCCCTTGCCGGAAGATGGGGGAACCCGACGACCACGCAGGGCGTGCGGTGCGGAACGCCCCGGTTCAGCGGATCGGAGCGAAGCTGTTGTGTTGGTTCGTCGCGACCGGCTGGTTCGTCTGCGCCCAGAGCTGGGGCTGCGGCCAGAGATCGATGGCGTCGGAGAGGACGCGGAGGCTTTCGCGCAGATGGATGTCGATCTTGGTCTTCGGATCGTCGACCTCGTCATCCTTGTCCTTGTCGTCGCCGGTTGCCGGCGGGGTGGCGGGCTCAGGTGTGGGCTCGACGTTGTCGAGATTCACGTCGGTGCTGGCGAAGTTGAGCTTGGCGAGTTCGGCGCGCTGCTTCTTGGCGGCATCGCGGAAGGCATCGTCGTCGGTCTTCTGGGCGCGCCGGGCGTCGATGCTGAGGGAGACGGTCTTGCGCTCCTCGTACTTCTTGAAGCGGTCGATGTTGTTGCGCAGGAAACCGAATTCCTCGAGCGAGGCCTGGCGGGCCTTGCTGCGGGCGCGCAGCTGGTCGACGAAGCGGGCGTCGAGCGAGGCGCCTTCGAAGCGGGTGGTGCGGATCGTGTCCCAGGCGAGCGCGTGCGGGAGATCGGACTCGCCGATGGGGAGGAACTCCTCGATGGAGGGCAGCGTGACGTCGGAGACGACGCCGCGGTTCTGGGTGGATGCGCCGTTGGGCAGGTAGAATTTCTGGATCGTGATCTTGGTGGCGCCGCTGCGGGGCGGGTTGGCCACGAACCGGCGGAAACGGGAGTCGTCGAGGATCGGCATCACTGTCTGCACGGTGCCCTTGCCGTGGGTGGAGTTGTCGCCGACGACGAGGGCGCGGCCGTAGTTCTGGAGCGCGCCGGCGACGCTCTCGGAGGCGGAGGCGCTGTAGCGCGAGGTGAGGACGGCGAGCGGGCCATCCCAGACGGTGCGGGAATTCTCGTCGGAGCGGACCTCGACGCGGCCGATGGAATCCTTGACCTGGACGACGGGGCCTTTGGCGATGAAGAGGCCGGTGAGGTCGACGGCCTCGGAGAGCAGTCCGCCGCCATTGCGCCGCAGGTCGAGAACGATGCCCTTGGCCCCGGCGGTGATGAGTTTGCGCAGAAGCTGTTCGACGTCGTTGGTTGCGCTGACGGCAGGGCCTTCTCCTTCCTCGTCGTTGGCCCCGTAGAATGACGGGAGTTCGATCACGCCGATCGGGATCAGGCCCTTGCCGTCGGCAGAGGGGACCTGTTGCAGGGTCGCGTGGGCGCGGCTGGCGTTGAGCTTGACGACATCGCGGACGATGGAGACTTCGCGGCGGGCCGAGGTGTCGGTGGCGTCGCCGGGCTGGATGAGGAGGCGGACGGTGGTGCCCTTGTCGCCACGGATGAGCTGGACGACCTTGCGGAGCTTCATGCCGACGACATCGACGTAATCGGCCGCGCCCTGGGCGACGCCGACGATCTTGTCGTTGGGGCGAAGCAGCTTGGAGAGGTCGGCGGGGCCGCCGGGAATGAGTTCGCGGATGGTGCAGACGCCGTCCTCCTCGGAGAGCTGGGCGCCGATGCCGATCAGCTTCAGGCGCATCTGCATGTTGAAGTCGTCGAGCGTGGAGGGCGACATGTACGTGGTGTGCGGGTCGTACATCGCGGCGAGGGCGGAGAGGTAGATCTCCTGCACTTCCTCGCTGTCGATCTCGTCGAGGCTGCGCTGGAGGCGTTCGTAGCGCTTGCGCACCTTCTCCTTGGCGACGTCGATGGACTTGTCGTTGAGCAGGTCCTGGAGGAGCTCGAACTTGAGACGCTTGCGCCAGAGGTCGTTGGCGTCCTCGACCGAGGCCGGCCACGGGGCCTTGGTGCGGTCCCAGTGGAACTCCTCGGTGACGGTGAAATCGATGTCCTTGGCGAGCTCGAGGTTGATCCAGGTGACACGGGCGTCGACGCGTTCGCGGTAGAGGCGGAAGGCTTCGTAGGCCGCGTCGATGTTGCCGAGATAGCGGAGGTCCTTGGCCAGCCGTTCGCCGAAGCGGGCTGTGAGCTGCTCCTGGTCGGAGGCGAGGTAGAACAGGTGGTGCGCGTCGAGCTCGCCCATGAAGTCGGGGATGAGCTGGCGGAAATCGTCGTTGGTGAGCTCGCGCCCCTGGAAGTGGAATCCCTCGAGGAAGCGCACCATGCGGGTCGTCTCCTGGACCATCACCGGGGTGGTGGTGAAGGAGGTCGGGGTGGTGGAGGCGACCGAGATCGCAACGGTGGTCGCGAACAGGAGGGTGGAGAAGAGGCGGCGGATCACGTGGCGGAAAGTGTTTGGACGAAGAAAGGGCGCGGCGCGGAAAGTTCCTGCTGGGCGCGTTGGGCGGCTAGCTTTGCGAGACGGGGTATCGGCGCAAGCGCGCGGCGGCTGTAATCCCGCCCAGGGAAACAATCGTAATCACTGGTGGCCGGGTCATCGCGCCCCCAGGCAAAGCAGCCAGCTGGCTCGAGGACGCTCTCCGGCGAGCGCTAACTAGTGCTTGGTCATCAGGTTCCGCGCTTCGTCGAGGGTTCGCTTTTCCTCGGCGGTCAAGGAGCCGAAACCGCTGGTGTTGATCTTGTCGAGGATGCGATCGACCTCCGCCTTGAGGTTCTCGCGGGCGGAGACGTCCACCTTGAACGGCGGCGGCGCGGAAACGGATTTTTTCTTCATCCAGGCCGGAAGCTCGACGGCGCGGCGGGGCGACTCCTCGAAACTGTCGTCGGCTTTGACCATGGTGCGGTGCGCAATGATGCCCGCGATCAGGCCGGCCAGATGGGCGGAGTGGGCGATACCGTCCGGGGCTCCGACGGGAAAGAGTTCGGCGAACAGGAAGAAGAGGAAGACGAGCGCGGCGACCGCCATCAGCAGGTAGCGGGGCACGATCTTCACCGGGACGACGAAGAAGACCAGAAACTCCATGCGCTCGTTGGCGAAGCGGCAGCAGAACAGCGCGAGCAAACCGGAGACTCCGGCCGAAGCGCCGACCAAGGGGATGCCGCGCAGGAAATTCACCGCCAGCCAGAGGATGCCGCCGGCGAGGACGGCCGCACCGAAGGACCAGAAGAAGCGCCTGGCTCCGATCTCGGGCAGCAGGATTCGCCCGATGAAAAGAATACCGAGCGTGTTGCCGATGAGATGCCAAAGGCTGTCCGGCGAGTGGAGCACGCTGTAGGTCAGGAGCGTCCAGACCCGGCCGTGGAGGATGTTGTTCGGACTGAGCGCCAGCCAGGCGTCCGTGGTGCCGGGCCAGAACGAGTCCACGACACGCTGCGCGATGAAAGCTGCGAACAGGGCGCCGATCAGCCACAGCAGGGGAGCCAGCTCCCTCACCGGGTTGTTAGCGCGCATGTAGTAGCGGTCGGAAATCATTGGAACGCGGGACAGGAATCGGACGTTTCAGGCGAAAACAAAGCTGTCGCCCCTGTTTTGCAATGGTCAAGCCCCGGCGGCGGCGCATTCCCGCGGATTTTTCATCCGTGTGAAACGGTGCACCGGTCCACCGGTTCGAGACGGCGGACTATTTTTCGGCGAACGGCTGGAAGACCTGCTCGCGTGTCGCCTTGGTCAGGCGCTCGAACTCGCGCTTGGGCAGGCAGTCGATGAAGAGCCGGCCGTAGGTCTTCGTGAGCACGCGGGCGTCGAGGATCGTGATCAGGCCGCGGTCGGTCTTCGTGCGGATGAGCCGGCCGGCGCCCTGGCGGAACTTCACCAGCGCATCGGGCAGCGTGAGCTCGGCGAACGGGTTGCCTCCGCGTTCGCGCACCCACTCGGCGCGGGCCTCGGCGATCGGGTGCGAGGGCACGTCGAACGGCAGGCGCGTGACGATCACCTGCGAGAGCGCGTTGCCGGGCACGTCGACGCCGGTCCAGAAACTGTCGGTGCCGAAGAGGACGGCGTTCTTCGCCTGCTTGAAACGCTTCGTGAGCTCGGTGCGCGAGTGCAGCTTGCCTTGGACGAACAGCGGGCGGCCGGCGGCGAGGAAGTCCGGCTCCAGCATCTCGGCGCACCGGTTGAGGTCGGTGTAGCTCGTGAAGAGCACGAGGCTGCCGCCGGGCACCTGCAACGCGCACCAGCGGATGTAGTCGGCGAGCTCCTCGAGCGCCAGGCGCGGGTTCTCGGCGGTGGGCTGGGGGATGTCGGCGGCGACGTAGACGCGCATGTGGCGCTCGTAGTCGAACGGAGAATCCTCGATCGTCACGCGCTGCTGCTCGGCGCCGATGCGCTGCTGGAAGGGCTCGATCTGGCCGCCCATCGCGAGCGTCGCGCTGGTGAGGAGCACGGAGGTCTCCTTCTGGAAGAGCGCCTCGCGGATGTGGGGGGCCACATCGATCGGCGCGCTGCGCAGCGCCACGATCTGGCCCTGTTTGCCCGAGCGCTCGACCCAGTGGACGTGGTCCTCGGCGGCGAGCTTCAGGAACTGCCGGATGTTGGTGAAGTAGGTGCCGAGTTTGCCGCGCTGCTCGGTGATCTCGTCGCGTGCCGGGCCGTCCTCAAGGCGGTTGGAGAGGTCGTTGAGGAGCTGGTTGAGGATCTTGAACGGCTCGGGCGGGAGCGGCTCGCATATCTCCTCGTTCATGATGCGCACGACCGGCTGCTTCGTGAGCACACGGTCGCGGATGTGCCCGAAGAACAGCGACGAGGCGTCGAGGCAGTCCTCGACCAGCTGGCGTTCGCGCGCGCTGCCGAGCTTCTGGAGCAGGCCGCGTTTGCGTTGGGGGTGGTAGAGGGATTTGAGGAAACGGTCGACGCCGTAGGAGGTCACGCGCAGGCCGAAATGCTCGGTGGCGACCTCGGGCACGGTGTGCGCCTCGTCGAGCACGAGGAAGTCGTCGGGATAGAGGATGCCGCGTTTTGCGCCTCGTTCTCCGGCGAGGCCGGCCTGGATGTGCGAGAAGAGCAGGCTGTGGTTGACGATGATCAGGTGGGCCTGGCGGATGCGGGCGCGGGCACGCTGGTAGGGACAATGCTCCGGGTCGCAGTGCTTGCGGCTGCAGACGGAGGAGTCGGCGTGAACCCACTCCCAGACGTCGGGATCGGGGGCGGGGCTGAGTTCCTGGCGCAGGCCGTCGGGTGACTCGGCGGCCCAGGCGGCGATGCGTTGGAGTTCCTGCTGTTCGTGGGTGGGGAAGAGTTCGGCCTTCGCGGCGAGCGCCTGGGCGAGGCGCGTGGAGCAGAGGTAGTTTCCCTTGCCGACGAGCACGGCCGAGCGGAAGTCGGCGAACTTCTCCAGCTCCGGCGCGGCCCGGAAGAGGCGGCGGACCAGCGCAAGGTCCTTCTGCTGGATCTGCTCCTGCAGCGAGATCGTGTGGGTGGAGACCAGCATCGGCCGGCGGGCGGACTGCGCGTGGAGCAGTCCGGGGACGAGGTAGGCGAGGCTCTTGCCCACGCCGGTGCCGGCCTCGGCGAGCAGGACCTCGTCGCCGAAGAAGGCGTTCGCGACCTGGCGCGCCATCCGCTCCTGTTGCGGCCGATGCTCGAGCGACAGCGCATCCTGCAACCAACCGCCCTCGGCGAAGATTTGTTCGACGAGCTTCAGCCAGGCGTCGAGCCGCGCGGGCGGTCCGCCGTGGTTCTCATGCAGGCCGATCATCGGGGAAGGGCGGAGACAGGAACGCGGCGACCGCGGAAGGATCCCGGTTGGAACCGGCAGTGAGCCCGGATGGGGGGCGATCCGGCTCCGGGCCGCCCCGCCGAGGGGGAGGACGTTGTTTCCGTAGTGTTCGGAAACGGGGATGCGGAGCGATGCGCCATGGGTACGCAGTAGGTCGCGCGGGGGATTTTGGTGGCAAGCGGATTTGCCGGGGCTCGGGCAACGTGGTGGCGCCGGCGACGATCACGCGTTGGTAGACTCCCGTTTCGCGGTCGGCGGCGGTCATTCCTTCCTGCGACTGCGTCTCGCATTTTTCCGGGCGCAGCGGCCGGTTTTCACTGGCAGGAGATTGGCGCGGTTTCTACCGTCCGCGCCATCTACGACCCGATGAACCACGACGCCTCCCACAACCACGCTGCTCCCGATTGGATCACCGCCCTGGCCGAGTTTCTCCGGAGCCAGCCGGGGGTGGAGGCCGTGAAGGTCGACCCGACTGCGCGCAAGGTCTCCGTGGCGACGATGGGCCAGGTCGACCTCGATCTGCTCGACCGGCGCATCACCGAGGTGATTGCGGCGTTGGAGGAGAAACTGGCTGCGATGCAGACCGAGGGCGCGGCCGCCCCGAGCGGGTTCATGGTGAAACAGGAGGGCGAGGCGGCGGTCGTGTCGAAGCAGAGCTGCGAGACCGCCCCGCATTTCTGGAAATGGCGCGAGTTCCACTGGCCGGAGCCGGCCGAGGAGGAAGAGGAGGAGGACTGGCGCGTGCTCGCCGGATTCGCCGCGGCCTGCTGGGTGTTCGGCACCACGGCGTTTCTCCTGAAGTTCACCGGCGTGGTCGCCGCGGATGCGACGGTGATCAAGGTGCTCTACGGACTCTCGATCGTCACCGGCGGCTTCGACGCCGCGATCGACGTCTGGTCGAAGATCCGCAAGGGCGAGCTGGATATCCATTTTCTGATGTTGGCGGTGGCCGTCGGCGCCTCGCTGATCGGGCATTGGGACGAGGCGGCGCTGCTGCTGTTCCTCTTCTCGGCGTCCGGTGCGATGGAGGCGTATGCGCTCAACCGCACGCACCGCGAGGTCGACTCGCTCCTGAAGGCGGCCCCGAAGGAGGCGACGCGCGTCGACGCCGATGGCAAGCAGACCGTGATCAAGGTCGAGGAGATCGCGCTCGGGAACACGTTGTTCGTGAAGCCCGGCGAGGCGTTCCCCGCCGACGGCGTCGTGAGCAAGGGCAAGACCGCGGCCGACGAGGCGAACCTCACCGGCGAGGCTAAGCCGGTCGAGAAGGCCGAGGGCGACCAGGTGTTCAGCGGCACGATCAATCTCTGGGGCGCGGTGGAGTTCCGCGTCGAGCGCCTGCCGGCGGAGAGCACGCTGCAACGCATCATCCGGCTCATCCAGACGGCACAGAAGCTCAAGGCGCCCAGCGAGCGCTTCACCGACAAGTTCGGCGTGCGCTACACCTACGCGGTGCTCGGGGCGACGGCGCTGATGTTCTTCGTGTGGTGGCTCGGCTTCCGCATCCAGCCCTTCGACAACCTCGTGCTCGCCGACGGCACCGAGGTGCGCTCGGCGTTCTACCGCGCGATGACACTGCTGGGCGTCGCCAGCCCGTGCGCGCGGGTCCTCTCGATCCCCTCGGCCATCCTGGCGGCGATCGGGTGGGGCGCGAAACACGGCATCCTTTTCCGCGGCGGCGCGGCGATTGAGAAACTCGCCGACGTGAACCTGGTGTCGCTCGACAAGACCGGCACGCTCACGACCGGCGACCTCGAGGTCGTGGG
>JAEXPG010000632.1 GCA_023447015.1 Verrucomicrobiota bacterium | reverse complement strand
CCAGATGGCGGTGGCGAGGGGGGGGGCGGCGCGGAGTTCGCGGTGGGTATACTCGACGGGGGCACCGGGGGTGTAGATCGCGTCGTCCTTGGCGGCCTTGTAGGCGATGCTGATCGTGCTGCCGCGGCCATTGGTGATGGCGGTCACGAGATGGGGAATCGGACAGTCGCCGCCCGCCTCGACCGCGCCGCGGAAGGCCGCCGCCAGGGTGCGTTCGCCGGCGGCGGAACGATGCTCGACAAGCCAGTCCGCCATACCGTCGCCGTCGAAATCGTGGATGCGGGTGACCTGTGTTGCAGAACCGGCGGCGGAGCGCGGGACGCGGTCCCACGGTCTGCCCTCGAGCCGGACCGGAGCGGCGAACGATCCGTCGCCATTGGAGCAACTCGCCCACCAGCCCGCGGCCGTGTCCGCCGCAGCCTCCGGAGAGGCGAACCAGATGAGGTCGTCGCGGTAGTCCCGGTTCACATCGTGGAGAAATAGGCTGCGGCCGCCGGTGCACTCCAGTTCCCGGCTCGTGGGCGCCGCTGGAGCCACCGGACGGTTGGCGGTGTCCGGGGGGAACGCGGTGCCGGCGGGCAGGACGTGGTCGAATCTCGCGAAGGTGGGCGCTGTCGGATTGCGCAAATGGGTCGGATGGCCGCGGGAGAGGTAGAGCGTCCAAGCCTGTGTGCCGGTGGCGGGATCGCGGTCGGCGACGAGAAAGTCAGTCTGGCTGTCGCCGTTGAAATCGCCGGGAAGGAGCGTGATGGAACCGCCGACCGGCTCCGTCCACTCGTGGATGGTGCGGGGCTCGGCGAGGTGGTGGTCGGGCAGGGCGAGGGCATAGCGCAGGCGGCTCCTCGTGGCGGCCGGTGCGTCACCTTGGGGTAGCTCCTCAAGCCACCCGTAGTCGTCGACACCGTCGTTGTTGAGATCGGTGGCAAGGGTTCGGATTGCGGCCGCGCAGGCCGGCGCCGCGGGTGCGGTTCCAACCGCGGCGGGTCCGTCGGCGCCGGGCGCGGCGACGAAGGTGGATCCGTTGGAGCGGAGAACCATGAGCCGGTCGCCGGCGGCGTGCACGAGCAGATCCTTGCGGCCGTCGCCGTCGAAATCGCCGAGCGTGAAGCGGGACTGCACGGTTGCCTTGGCGGTCGGCACACCGGAAAGCGCGGTCGACAGGTCGAGGGTGGCCGCCAGTGAGAAGCCGCGGCCGGTGGACCGGAGGAAACAGGCTTTGCCGTCGGCGGTGGTGACGAGCACGTCGGTGCTTCCATTGCCATCGATATCCCCGACCTGGACCGCGCGGTCGCCGGCGGTCCCGAGCGCGCGGGAGAGGGCGGGTTCGTCGATCCACTGCGCGGCCGCGGAGTCGAGGCCGGTGGCGGATCCGAACGTCACCTGCAGGCCGTTGTGCTGCCGGAGCAGGTCCGTTTTTCCGTCGCCGTTGAAGTCGCCGAAGGCGGCCGCGGCGCCGCTCTCGGCGGATTTCGGGAGCGCCAATGGCCGGAACTCGGTGCCGGCGTCGTCGCCCTTCGACCAGCGGAAACGGGTCGGGGGCAGGGCGGTCAGGGGCGTGCCGAGGTCGGCGGCGAGGGCGGACTCGACGGTGGTGAGGTGGAAGGATCCGTCCCGGCCAGGCGGGTCGTAAGCCAGGCGGTGCTCGGCGACGACGGCGCCATCGGCGGTCGCCACGACTTGGATCGATTCGAGCAGCTGCACGTCGTCGGTGCGGAACAGCGCCTGGTAGTGGGGCGCCCGGGCCCGGCGCGCGGAGTAGGTGAAACGGATGGTGTAGGCCGGTGCGGTTCCGGGGCCGCCGGTGTAGGCGATCTCCGCGAGGACCCACTCGCCGAACCCCTTGTCGGCGTACTTGAACTCGATGTAGTTTCCGAGTGGATCCTCGACGCGCTTGAGCGCGTAGACCGAGGCGTGGGGCGCGGGGCGCCCCGTGTCCTCGTCGTACGGGCGCTGGAAGCCGTCGTCGGTGCCGGCGAGTTTGCCGAAGTAGGAGGTGCGGCCGTATTGGTTGCGCAGGATGAAGGTGTCGATCTCGTCGCCGGCGCCCTCGGCGGCGATGCTCACGAAGGAGTCCACTTCGGTGCGGTAGCGGCTGCCGGGGCGGCCGTAGGTCGCGGGCGGGGTGACGCAGAGCAGCCGTTTGCCGCCGAGATAGTAGTGATCGGCGGCGTCGAACTCGGCGGAACGGGTGGCGTCGTCGCGGGCGAGGATGGTGCGGCCGCGGGTGATGGAGCTGTGGAAGCCGGTCGAGAAGGAGAAGCTGCGGCCGACGACGCCCTCGCCGCTGCCGCTGTAGTACGAGAGCGAGAGGTCGGGCGCGAGTGTGCTGCGGGACTCCGGGATCGGAAGCGTGAGGTCGTAGTTTGCCGCCCCGCGGTTATCGATGGAGAACTTGCCGTCGAGCGTGCCGACCAGGGATGAAGCGGGGGCCGGATAGCGTGGCGGCGCAAACGGCGTCGCGGGGCGGCTTTCGAGGGATTTCCGCATCATCGCCTCGAGCATCCGGCGGTTGCTTTCCGACGTCGGGTCGGCGACCTCGGGAGCGCGCAGCGAGGCATGGGCCGAGATCATCTTGAGCGTGGCGAGCAGCTCCGGGTTGTCGGCGGCCCGTGAGCATACTCCGGCCACGGACAGGCACGATACCAGCGCGAGAACGTGGCGGCGGGGCGATCGGGGAGGCTGAGGGCGCATGCTCTTGGTGCGGTGGTGGCGGGGAACGCAATCGCGGAGGAGACGGAGCCCACGCGGGCCGCCAAGGTTCATGGCCGAGCGGGCGGCAGGCAATGTCGCAGTGCGGGGAGCTGACTGCGCGGTGGCGCCCACGCGGGGCGCCTGCTCAGGGCGCCCGCTGCTGGTGGAGGTCCGGCAGGAAGACGGCGACCAGGCCGATCAGCGGCAGGAAGGCGCACACGTGGTAGACGAAGTCGATGCCGGTGCGATCGGCGACGTGCCCGAGCACCGCGGCGCCCACGGCGGCGATGCCGAAGGCGAAGCCGAAGAAGAGCCCGGCGACGAGGCCGACCTTTCCGGGGATGAGTTCCTGTCCGTAGACGACGATCGCGGGGAAGGCCGAGGCCAGGATCAGGCCGATCGGAACCGACAGCGCCACGGTCCAGAAGGCGTTGGCGTAGGGCAGTGCGAGCGTGAAGGGCGCGACACCGAGGATGGAGAACCAGATCACGCGCTTGCGGCCGAAGCGGTCGCCGAGTGGTCCGCCGAGGATCGTGCCGGCGGCGGCGGCGAGCAGGAAGATGAAGAGCCGCAGCTGCGCCTCGCGCACGGTGTAACCGAATTTCCCGATCAGGAAGAACGTGTAGTAGCTGCCGAGGCTCGCGAGGTAGAAGTGCTTGGAGAAGATGAGCACGGCGAGCAGGCCGAGCGTGGTGACGACCTTGCGCCGTGGCAGCGGGGCGCCGGCCGGCTTTGCCCCGCGGCGGAGATCGAGGTGCGTCCGGTACCAGCGGCCGAGGCGGGAGAGCACGACGATGCCGAGGAGGGCGAGCGGGAGAAACCAGAGCACGCCGCGCTGGCCGCTGGCCGGCGCGATCACCGCGGCGGCCAGGAGCGGACCGAGGGCCGAGCCGAAATTGCCGCCGACCTGGAAGAGCGACTGCGCGAAGCCGTGGCGGCCGCCGGACGCGAGCCGGGCGAGGCGCGAGGCCTCGGGATGGAAGATCGACGAGCCGGTGCCGACGAAGGCTGCGGCAAGCAGCAGGAGCGGGAAGTTGTCCGCGTTGGCGAGGAGGAAGAGGCCGAGGAGCGTCATCCCCATGCCGATCGGCAGCGAGAAGGGCCGCGGGCGGCGATCCGTCGCGAACCCGACCGCGGGCTGCAGGATCGAGGCGGTCGCCTGGAACGCGAGGGTGATGAGCCCGACCTGCGAGAAGCTGAGCGCGTAGTTCTGCTTCAGGATCGGGTAGATCGCCGGCAGCACGGCCTGGATCATGTCGTTGAGCAGGTGCGAGAGGCTCAACGCCAGCAGGACCGGCAGCACCGCCTCGGAGGCGGTGGCGGAGGAAACGGGCGCGGGCGCGGCGGCGACGGACGGACGATTCACACCGCTTGATACGGTTCGCCGCCCGCGAGTTTCAACCGGCAAACGAGTTGCGACGCAGCGGCCGGCGGTGCCCCGGGGCTCTGGCGGCGGGCAACAAAAAGCCCTCCCGCCTCTGCGGGAGGCGGAAGGGCCGATGCGCCGTGAGTGCTTGGCTAGAAACGGAATTCCTCGCGGATGCTGTCGATGACGAGGTTGTCGAAGTTGACGGCGGTGCGGTAGGACCGGAACCCGATCATGCCGGTCTGGTACTGCCCCCGATCGGCCTCCATGTCCTCGAAGGTCAGCGCCGGGGTGGTCATGTCGTCGATGTAGACGGTGATGGTGCTGGCGACCGCCTCCACGCGGACATGGTAGATGCGGCCGGTTTCGAGCGGCATCGAGCGGGCGGCGAGCCGGCGGTAGTTGTGGTTCGCCTTGCCGATCTGGATGAAGTCGCTGTTGGCGTTCATGCCGAAGTAGTAGCCCTTGTAGTTGTCCAGGCCGCCGGCGAGTTCCGAAGCGCGGAAGAAGATGCCGGCATCGGAATGGGTCGGCCCCGGCAGCAGCGCGACATCGTAGTCGCAGGAGAAGTTGGCGTACTGCCGGTCGGAGAAGGCGAGCTTCGCCTCCGTTGCCGGCTGCTGGACGCACATCTCGCCGGCTTCGCCGACGTGGAACTTGCAGGCGTCGTCGGCATAGGCGTACTGGTCGAACTCGCCGTGCTCGTCGAAGTCCTGCCAGTAGAGCGGAACGACTCGGAAGTCCGTGAGGATGAACCTGCCGCTCACCTTGCGCTCGGCGGAGCCGAGCATGATCTCCAGTGGATAGGTGGCGTTGCGGCCGGTGGTGAACTCGAAGGTGTTCGCCTCAAGTGTCAGGTTCTTCGAATCGCTGGTCGGATAGTTGTGGTTGTCGATGAGCGAGGACACTCCGTTGATCGCCACGACAGCCGAGTTGGCTTCGTTGTCCTTCACCCCGTAGAAGATGATCCGGTAGGTCCGGTAGGGTTCGAGGACGATGTCCTGGCTGAGCTTGGCGTAGCCTTTGTCCACGACGATTTCAGTCCCTTGTACGAAGTCGTTGAACGGCGGAATCGGGATGTCCTTCAGCTGAATTCCAGTTCCTTCGACGGTCCAGCCGGCAGCTTTCCTGTAGAGCATGCCGTTGTTGATCGGCGAGACGTACAGACGGAACTTCTCCTGGTAGGAGTTGGCCTGGTCGTCCGTGATGCGGACGCTCAGATCATAGTATTTCAGGCAGTGCATCCACTCCGACGTCCATTGTACGGACGTGTTGCCCGATCCGTTGGTCAGGGTGACCGTGCGGCGTTGTATTCCGCCGGTCGGGAACCCCGACACCTCGACTGTCACGCTTCTGCTGTCGGCGTCCCGGATCGTCAGCGGCAGTGTGAGGGTCTCACCGGCCTGGACCTCCAGGTTGTCGTAGTAGTTTGTGAGTACAGGCAGCAGCGACTGGACGGACTTTGCCTTCCGCAGTCTGAGCGTCGGATCGCCGTATAGCGTCGCGGTTGGGAGGTAGTATGGGTTCTTCTCGGTGAAGTAGGTGCGCGCGGCCTTGCCCAGGCAGGTGTTGGTGGACTCGTCGAGAAGCCCTGGGAATTCCCCGGGACTGAACAGGTTGGTGGGAGCGACTGCAGCGAAGAGGTTGAGGATGTAGTCGCTGTTGAACATAAGGGCTTTTCCCAAGCAGTCCTCCTGCTTGTTGGCGCCGGTGGACGAAAAGGAACAGTAGCGGGCTGTGCTGCACGGAAGAAGGACTGCGGTCCTCACCTTTGCGTTGATGGTGCGGGCTTTCTCGCTGGTTATGACACCCCGGTTGTGCCACTCACCGAATTTGAGGAAGTCATTGTAAGTGAATCCTTCCGGCCAGCCATGGGAGTCGACCAGCAGCGCCTGGAAACCGTTGTTTTTGACGGTGTCCAAGAAGTCTTCCTCACTACTCATGCTCTTCTCAATGTTCACCAGGATCGAGGAGAACCGTTTGGAGAAATCGACCAACTCGTTCTTGTAGTTTGTGTCGAAATCGCAACGTCCGTAGACAAAACAACTACCTTCCTCCGCGGTGGTGAGGGATGGCCCGCTGCTGGTGCGGTAGCAATGGATCTTGTCCAAGTAGCGTATGACTTCGCGGGCCTCCTCAGCGGCCGTGTCGATGGTGTCGTCGCCACCAGTTGCCTGGCGGATGACGGTACCCATGATATAGATGCGGCCGAAGAACATCTCGGGGGTTCTTACCTCCCAGTTTTCCGGTTGGAGATGGATAGTTGCGTTGCCGACGGTCTTTGACGTCCATGTCCCGTCCATATCGGCGAAGTAGAGGTCGCAGGGGTCGGCGTGGTAGTCGCTTGATGGGTCCTTGTCGTTGTCCTCGGTGCGCGTCCACGCTGCTTGCAGCGTGGGGTGCGAGCCGATCATCACATAGCCGGTGTAGCCCTCGTTGAAGTGGGACCGGATCAGGTCCTTCAGCGCCTGCGGGGTGGCGCAGATCTGGCGGGCGCTGTAGTCCGGGACGTTGCTGACCCGGACGACCTTCGGCGCCCACCCCTCCCGCACGAGGTCGCGCTGGTAGACGTGGATGGCGTCGGTCAGTTCGCGCCAGTGTTCCGACTGGTAGAGATTGTTGGCGACGAGGATGAGAAACTTCTCTCCCGGGCCCGAGCTGTAGGCGGTTTCCTCGGGGTCGGGTTGGGTCCGGACGTCCATCGCGGGAATCTGGCTGTAGGCGTTCCTGGTCGGGTCCCACCAGCTGACGAAGACCCGGTAGCAGGTGTCGGGACGGAGGCCGGTCTGCGTGTACGTGCCGTTGGTCCGGTAGGGCGCGCGATCACTCGGCTGGTCGTTGAAATCGGTCCACTTCTTCGCGATCGGATCGAGCAGGATCAGCTTGTTGCCCCAGGTTCCCGACCACGGATAGGCCACGTTCACGGAGATCGAGGTGTCGGTCACCGTGCCGATGGTGAGCGCCGGCGTGAGCGGCTTGGCGAGCACGGTGAGCGTGACCGAGACGGAGGTTCCGGCGGTGCCGTTGTCGTCTTCGGTGGCGGTGTTGCGGCCGTAGACAGTGACGATGCAGTTGCCCGACTCGGTGGGCGAGAAGGTGAGCGAAAGCGGTTTGCCCCCTTCGGTGATCTGTTCTCCCAGCCATTGCTCCGTGCCGTTGTTGTAGCGTACGGACACGGCGCAGTGGTGGCAGTCCGCGGTCGAGGCTGCGACTGTCACGGTCGCGCCAACCGCGACCGTCGCGCGATCGGATGGCTTCTGCAGCGTGACGACAGGGGTGGTGTAGCACCCCCCGCAGCCGGAGATCTTCTCAGTGCGGGTGGCCGCCTCGCGTTGGGTGGCGCTGCAGCGGGAGCAGCGCTGGTAGTAGTAGTGCGGGTGGGCCGCTTCGTGCCCCTCCCTCTTCCAATCATGGCCCTTGGCGGGGATCTCGCGCGAGACATCCGAGGTGGCGCCGCAGGAGCAGGC
>JAEXPG010000615.1 GCA_023447015.1 Verrucomicrobiota bacterium | reverse complement strand
GCCAACGGCCTCCTAGCCTCCGCACCAGCCCGCCCTCCTGCCCAAGGACCCGTTTCTCGGCCGAGCCGAGTACACTGCATCTGCCATTGCGCCCACTGCAGTTTGGCGAGCCCTGCATTGCATCTCGGCTCGCTTGCACGCCCTTCGCATTGCATCTGCAGCCTATAGAGGCCGAAAAGCCCGGAAAAGCGCACTTGGCCCGAAAGCTGATAAAGGGACTGCAACCGCCAGCTCAACCGTCGCCACGATGCTTCGCCTGCTCCCGCTTCTCCTCGCCCTTTTCGCCACCCCAGCCGGTGCCGTTTCGTGGTGCGATGCCTACACCCTCGGCGCCGGAGACATCATCGACATCGCCTTCTACGGCCGGACGGAACTCGATCGCGGGCAGATCTTCGTGCAGCCCGACGGCTCGGTCTCCTACCTCCAGGCCCAGAACATCCCGGCCGCCGGCCTGACGATCGATGCACTCCGGACCCGACTGGAAACCGAGTTGTCGCGCTACCACCGGCAGCCGCGTCTTGTGCTTTCTCCCGTCGAACTGCGGAGCAAGCGCTACGTGATCCTCGGCAAGGTCGTCGACAAAGGCTCCTTCCCGCTCGACCGCCCCACCACGATCCTCGAGGCCGTCGCGCGCGCCCGCGGCATCGAAACCGGCCTTTTCGAACAGAACACCGTCGAGCTCGCCGACCTGCCGCGCTCGTTCCTCATGCGCGGGGGTGCCCGCGTGCCGGTGGACTTCGAGGCGCTCTTCCTCCGCGGCGACCTCTCCCAGAACGTCGCGCTCGAACCCGGCGACTTCCTCAACTTCCCCTCCGCGGTGACCAACGAGGTGTATGTGCTCGGTGAAGTCGGCCAGCCCGGCATTCTCGGCGTCACCAACGGCCTCTCCACCGTCGGTGCGATCGCCATCCGCGGCGGCTTCACCCGCGCCGCCTTCCGCCAACGCGTCCTCATCGTGCGGGGCAGTCTCCAGAACCCCGAGCGCATCGTCGTCGACACCGCCGCGGTTCTCGCCGGACGCCAACCCGACGTCGTGCTCCAGCCCAAAGATATCGTCTACGTCTCCGCCCGTCCCTGGCGCCTCGCCGAGGAGCTGCTCGATGCCGCCGTCACCGCGCTTCTCCAGGCCGGCACCGCCTCCTGGGCGCTGCAACTCACCCGTTCTTCCGGCCGATGAAGCGCCTCCTGCCATTGCTTCTGCTCACGCTCGCCGGCACCGTTTCCGCCGGCCCCGCGGCGCCGGTCTTCGAGAACGTCGAGGTCGCACCGACGATCCCGGCCGATTGGCTGCAGCCGTCCGCCGAGCCCTATCGCATCGGCCCGGGCGACAAGCTCGAGATCGAGATTCTCGAGGTCGCCGGCACTCGCCGCACCTGCCTGGTCATGCCGGACGGCATGCTCTACTTCGACCTTCTGCCCGGGCTGCGTGCGACCAACCTCACCCCGACCGAACTGCGCGACCAGCTCGCCGCAAGCCTCGCCGCGTACTACCGCAATCCCCGCGTGAGCGTCGTGCTGCGCGGCATCGCCAGCCGCCGCGTCTGGGTCATGGGCCGCGTCAACGCCCCGGGGCTGTACCCGCTCGACACCCCCACCACCGTGCTCGACGCCATCGCCCGCGCCGGCGGGCTGTTCACCTCGCGTTTCTCCGGCACCACCGAGGAACTCGCCGACCTCCGCCATGCCTTCCTCGTCCGCAACGGCACCGTGGCGCCGGTCGACTTCAACAAACTGCTCCGCGAGGGCGATCTCTCGCAGAACATCTACCTGCGCGACGGCGACTACCTCTACCTGCCGTCCGCGCTCTCCAGCCAGGTCTACGTGCTGGGCGCTGTCGTGGTGCCGCGCGCTGTCGGCTTCATGGACCGTGTGACCGTGCTCTCCGCACTGGCCTCGGCCCGCGGCACTCTACCCGGCGCCGACCTCGGCCGCGTGCTCATCATCCGCGGCTCGCTCCTCTCTCCCTCCGTCGCCACGGTCGACTACCAGGCCATCCTCCGCGGCCGCATCCCCGACGTACCCCTCGAGCCCCAGGACATCGTTTGGGTGCCCGACAGCACCTGGAAACAGATCGGCGGATACGTGCGCGTCGTGCTGAACACCTTCGCCCGCACCGTCGCGGCCAACGAGGGTGTGCGCGCCGCGGACCGCTCGGCCGCCGAACCCACCATCTCCGTCCCGAGCCGATGAACCGCGTCCTTTCAGTTGTAGCAGTCCCACCAGCGCCGGTAGGCGCGCTCGAGCTCCGGCGGATCACCGAGGATTCGCGCCGCTGCTCCGGCCGCTCCCTCACCTCCGGCCAGCAGGCCGACCAACGCCCGCATGAGGGCGGCGCGCGGGTAGTCGAAACGGCCGGGCAACGCACCGCCACGGCGCAGGCGATCGCGCAGATGCAACGCGAGATTGCGCAGCCGGTTTTCGCCGGGGAAGAGGCGACCGCCCCATTCGAGGTAACGCTCCGGGGTGGCGAACGCCACGCCCAGCCGGCGACTCTCGAGCCAGAGGAAGGTGCGCAGCCACACCGCCACCAGCTCGATCTGCGTCGCGGCCAGCCGAGCGGCTTCGAGCACCTCATGTCGCGGATACAGTTTGAAGGCGACGCCCTCGGCATGCCACTGCCGCACGCGCTCCCAGTCCGGCGGCGTCACCTCCACGCCCTCGGCGATCCGGCGCGCCCGTTCGACGCAGGAGAAATGGTAGCGGCCGTTGAACGCGAGGACCGCGTCACCAAGGGCGAGCCGAGCCTTCGCGTGGTTCCGCTCCACGAAACCGCCGGATACCCGGCTGTCGCCCGCGGCCAGCGCGCACTGAGCGTAGAACAGCCCCGAGCCGCGGTTGAAGAGCAGGCGCGCGGCCTCCTCGCCCGGAATCAACGCGGCCTCGCGCAGGCGCTCCGGCAACGCGGCGACGAAACCGCTCTCGCCCCAGACCGTGCGACTCGCGCTGGCCAAGTCGTAGTAGAACATCGATGGACCGGCCCGCTGCAACGCCGCCGCGGTCACAAGCTTGAACTCCACATCGATGCCGAGCCGCTTCGTGCCGGCTTCGGCCTCCCGGGCGGTCCACTCCTGCGCCGCGTGGGCGCCGCCGCCGTGCAACACCAGGTAGAACTCGAGGTCGTTGTACAGCGCCGCGCGCCCGGCCGCGTCGCGGAACACTCCGCCTTCGCCGCGACCGTATCCGCCGGACAGGATCAGGCAGCGGGTCTCCTTTGCGGCAGCGTCCGCCCCGAGGCTTCGCGCCAGATCGGCGAGGTAGTCGTCGAGGCGCCGGGCCAGCTCCGGCTCCTCCCCGGGGAAGTAGCGCGCAGCCGAGGCCATGCCGCATCAGCCCTTCACTTCGAAGACGCGGTTGAGCCGCAACAGCTCGATCACCGCCTGGACTGCGGCACGCACGTTGAGCAGCTGCACGCTGGCATTCTGGGTGCCCAGCCGACGGAAGACACCGAGCATCGCTCCGATCCCGGAGCTGTCGACGAACTCCACGTTGGCGAGATCGATCGAGACCGCGCGCACCTTGTCCGTCCACGCGGCCTGGAGCTCCTCCTTGAAATCGCGCGCGACGCTCGCGTCGAGCCGTTTGACCTTCACGACCAGCTGGAGCGTCCCGTCCAGCACCCTGCCATCGATGATCCGAGCCATAAGCGCCTCCCTTATCGAACCATCCGCGCCTGATCTGAAACGCTTTCTCCCCACCGACCATGAACCTCCTCTACGTCCACGAGTCCTTCGGCAGCCTTGGCGGCGCCGAGGCCAACGTCCTCATTACCGCCACCGAGATGCAGCGCCGCGGGCATCGCGTCGGCCTGCTCACCCGCCGCCCGACCGGCCGCGGCGAGGAGGCGTGGACGAAGCTCTTCGGCGCCGATGTCTTCTGGCTCGAGGCCGACGGTTTCGCGGCCGCCGTGCGCACCTTCGCCCCCGCGGTCGCTTACGTCCACAAGTGGGACGACCTCGCCTCGCTCGAGCAGATGACCGAGAGCGGCCTCCCGCTGGTCCGCATGGTGCACGACCACGACCTCTACTGCCTCCGCAGCTACCGCTACAACGTGCTCACCCGGACCGTCTGCGACCGCGCGATGTCGTGCCGGTGCGTCTTTCCCTGCCTCGCGCCGCTCCAGCGCAACCACGGCCCGGGCCTGCCCGTGCGCTGGGCGAGCTACCGGCACAAGCGCCGCGAACTCGAGCTCAACCGCCGCTTCCACCGCCACCTGGTCGTCACGCCCTTCATGCGCCACGAACTCGAGATCAACGGTTTCGATACCGCCAAGATCGAGATCTTCCCGCCTGTTCCCCGCCCGGGCGACGGCCTGCAACCGAGCTTCTCCGACCGGAACCTCCTCGTGTACGCGGGCCAGATCGTTCGCGGCAAGGGAGTCGACGCCCTCCTCCGCGCGATGGCGCGGGTCCGGCTTCCCTTCGAGCTCGCGATCCTCGGCGACGGCAACCACCGGAAAACCTGCGAGAAGCTCGCCCGCCGTCTCGGCCTCGCCGACCGCGTCCACTTCCGCGGCTTCGTCCCCCAGACCGAGCTCCGCCGCGACTACAGCGAAGCCTCCGCCGCCGTCATCTCGTCGCTCTGGCCGGAGCCGATCGCGACCGTCGGCCTCGAAGTGATGCGCCACGGCCTGCCGATCGTGGCGTTCGATGCGGGCGGTATCCGCGACTGGCTGACCGACGGCTTCAACGGCTTCCTCGTCCCCTGGAACGACATCGACGCCTACGCCCGTCGCGTCGAACAACTCCTCGCCGACAAACCGCTGGCCCGCTCGCTCGGCGCCAACGGCCGGAAGTTCGTGAGCGAGCATTACGACTTCGACCGCTACCTCAACGACCTCGAACACCTCTTCGACCGCGTGCAGACGGAGGTGGCCGCGTGAGGAAGATCCGCCCCTTCGTGATCGGCATCGCCGGCGGCACCGGCTCGGGCAAATCGTTCCTCGCGGCCCGGCTCGCCGCCCGCCTTCACGGCCGCTGCGCCGTGCTCTCCCACGACTGGTACTACCGGGATTGCCCGCCCGCTTCGGCCGCTGTCCGTCGCCGGCGCAACTTCGACCGGCCGGCCGCCCTCGACACTGCGCTCCTGTGCGCGCACCTCGATGCACTGTGCTCCGGCCGACCGGTTCCGACTCCGCGCTACAGCTACCGCACCCACCGGCGCCACGCCCGCCCGGTCCGGCTCGCACCCGCTCCGGTTCTCGTCGTCGAGGGACTCTTCGTCCTCGCCGTGCCGGCCCTGCGCCGGCGCTGCGACCTCACGGTCTTCGTCGACGCCCCGGCCGACCTGCGCCTCGCGCGCCGTCTCGCCCGCACCGACGTCGAGCGCGGTCTCGGAATCGCCGAGGAACTCCGCCTCTACCTCGAGTTCGCCCGCTCCGGCCACGCCCGCTGGGTCCAACCATCGCGCCGTTTCGCCTCCCTTGTCTGGGCTCAGTCCGGTCTCCGCGACGCCCCGACATCCATCGTCAACCAGGTCCTGCAACACCTCCCCCACCATGCCTGATACCCAACAACTCCGTCTCATCGAGCACTGGTCGCGCGCCGCCTCGCCCGGCGGCCGCGCCCTTCTCCTCTCC
>JAEXPG010000601.1 GCA_023447015.1 Verrucomicrobiota bacterium | reverse complement strand
GCCGCAGTTCTCCGGGGCGGGAAAAACGA
Source organism: Verrucomicrobiota bacterium (assembly GCA_023447015.1). Lineage (GTDB taxonomy): Bacteria > Verrucomicrobiota > Verrucomicrobiia > Opitutales > Opitutaceae > CAJCBL01. The sequence goes on along the minus strand of JAEXPG010000601.1, from coordinate 4,010 downwards.
CGGCAATCCCAAAGGCGGCAAGATCCCGGGCTCATCCCGCACTCCTCGTGCTCCGTGGGGCCCCGGCGCCGCGTTTAGGGTCGTTCCCTTATTTGCATCCGTGCGACTAAACTCCCTCGGCTGCCGCACGATCAACCGCATCGAAATATCATGACCACGTCCGTTCCAGTCCAAAGCGCCGCGAGCTATCTGCCGATGCTCGCCCAAGCTTCGTTCGGAGCCGACAACGTGTCACGCGACCAGAAGGTCGAACCGCCGCCGCGGATTCCGAGCCGGCCAAATCTGGCCCGGCAGCCCGGCGACGAGCCGGAGCCGGAAGACTACACGGTCTATCTGCCCCGGAGCAAAGACGAGACCGGACCGACCTACTCGGATCTGAATCCGGCCAAGCCTCGCAAGACGGCCTGAGTTCGCTGCCACCTGCCGACTCCTGAGCGACCTTCGGGCCGCCCGCGCTGCGCACACAAAACACCTCCGCCGCCAACTGCGGACTAGACTCGCCGCCTCGCGCGGGCAGGATCACCGTCCATGCCTGCGACGACCTTCACCATCGCCAACCAAAAGGGCGGTGTCGGCAAGACCACCACGGCGATCAACCTCGCGGCCGCGATCGCGGCGCGCAAGATCCCGACCCTCGTGATCGACCTCGATCCGCAGGGCAACGCCACGAGCGGGTTGGGCCATGAACGGGTCGAGGGCCGCAGCATCTACCGGCCGCTCCACGGCGAGGGCCAGGCGGCCGACATGATCGTCGAGACCTCGATCCCCAACCTCTGGCTCCTGCCCTCCGAGGAGGATCTCGCGGCCGCCGAGATGGAGCTCGCGCAGACCGAGAACTACCTCCAGCGCCTCCGCAACTGCCTCCAGCCGCTCCACGACTCCGAGCGTTTCCGCGCGATCATCATCGATTGCCCGCCCGCACTTGGGATGCTCTCGATGAACAGCCTCGCGGCTGCGGACTACCTCCTCATCGCCCTTCAGTGCGAGTACCTCGCCCTCGAGGGCCTCGGCCAGATCCTCAAGGTCGTCCAGCGGCTCAAGGACGCCGGGGTCAACCCCAAGCTGGAGATCGGCGGCGTCGCAATGACGATGTACGACATCCGCACCAAGCTCGCCCGCCAAGTGGTCGACGAAGTGAAGAAGCATCTTCCCGACAAGGTCTTCGAAAGCGTGATCCCCCGCACCGTGCGCCTGAGCGAGGCCCCGAGCTTCGGCCAGACGATCTTCGCCTACGACCCGACCAGCCCCGGGGCGACGGCCTACAAGAACCTCGCCAAGGAAGTCATCGAACGCTTCGGGCTGAAGTGAGCGCTCCGCCCCGCGTGCCCTCGCCGTCCGTCGATCCCGACCGCCCCGTCGCGCCATGAGCCTCCTGCGCAAGTACGGCCACGTTTTCGCCGTCGGGCTCCAAGGAGCGCTTGTCTACCGCTGGAACTTCTTCATCCGGGGCTCCTTCTCGCTCGTTCACCTCTGCCTGATCTTCATTCTCTGGGGGGCGGCGTTCAGCGGGGTCGACCAGATGGGCGGTTTCGACGTCCGCCAGACGCTGACCTACTTCATCGTCGTGCTCGCGCTGCAGTTCATGGTCGGCGCGTTCAACGAGGACTACCAGATCGGCGAGGAGATCCGCAACGGCCTGATCAACCAGTTCCTGCTCAAGCCGGTGAACTACTTCGGCTACCGGCTGAGCCTCTTCGCCTCGGCCCGCCTCATCTCCGGCCTGCTGATCTTCGTGCCGCTGCTCGCCGCCTCGCCGCTGTTTCACGACCAGCTGACGCTGCCCCCCGATCCCTGGCGCCTGCCCGTCGGCCTTGCCGCCATGGTGCTCGCGGCCGCGCTCCAGTTCACCATCGCGTTCTGTTTCGGTCTGCTGGCGTTCTGGTTCCTCGAGATCCAGGGCTTTGTGATCCTCTCCTACGCGATCGAGACGTCGCTCGGCGGCGCGATGTTTCCCCTGGATCTGCTCAATCCCCACGTCTTCGCCGTGGCGCAGTACCTCCCGTTCCCTTACCAGATGTACTTCCCAGCCGCGATCCTCACCGGACGCATCGCGTCCCTCCAGGTGGCGCTCGGCGGACTCCTGATTCAGGCGACGTGGGTCGTGATCGCGATGGTCTGCGCCCGCCTGCTCTGGGCTCGCGGGCTCCAGAAGCACACCGCGGTCGGAGGCTGAACCGAGGACCCGGCCATGACCCACTACCTCCGACTCTGGCTCGCCTCCGTGCGCTACTCGATCGTCCGAACGATGATGTTCCGTTTCGACTTTCTGCTCTGGTCGGTCGTCGAACTGGCCTGGATGTCGGTCAACCTCCTGCTCATCCAGGTCATCTACGACCACACCAACTCGGTCGCCGGATGGGGCAAACACGAGATGCTGCTCCTGGTTGGAACCTCGATGCTCCTCCAGCGTCTGCTCATGGGCTTCTTCTGGACCAACCTGTTCGAGGTCGGCCGCAACGTCCGCAGCGGCCAGTTCGACTTCTATCTCACCCAACCCGGCCAGCCGCTCTTCATGGTCTCGACACGGAAGCTCGACCCGGACGGGCTGGCCAACTCGTTCGTGGCAATCGGCGTCGTCGTCTACGCCACCCACCAACTCGGCCTGCAGCTGACCGTCTCCAATGTCGCGCTCTATGCCGCGCTGGTCGCGATCGGACTCGTCGTCCACTACAGCCTGCTGCTTCTGATGGCGTCGCTCACCGTCTGGATCGTGAAGACCGAAGGCATCGAGGGCAGCTATTTCACCATCGCGGAGTTCTCCCGCCTCCCGCGCGCGGCCTTCAAGAGTCTCATCACCACCGTCGTCTTCGTCTACGCGCTGCCGGCGGTCGTCGTCTCCAACGTCCCGGCCTCCGCCCTCCTCGGCCGCCTCGACTGGCCGCACGTCGCCTGGCTCGCCGGCCTGGCATTGGTCTGGTTCGCCCTCGCCGCGACGGCCTTCCACCGGGGGATCCGCCGCTACACCAGCGCGAGCTCCTGAGCGGGCGCCCGCGCACGCACATCCCGCAGACTCTCCGGATTTTGCTACGCATTTTGCGACTTCCGCCGATAGGGATAAACCATCACAGTCATCCTCGTCCGATGGGTACCGCCACCTCAGAACCCGCACGGTTCCAGCAGAAGCTCAGCTACGTTTTCCGCGACGCCACCTTGCTCGCGGACGCCCTGCGCCATCCCTCGGCGGCGGCGCAACGGCCCGACACTTCGAGCAACCAGCGCCTCGAGTTCCTCGGCGACGCCGTGCTGCAGCTCATCATCTCCGAGGCGCTCTACCAGGCCGATCCCGAGGCCCGCGAAGGGGTGCTGAGCCGGCGCCGGGCCACCCTCACCAAGGGAACCTTCCTCGTCACCCTCGCCCGCGAACTCGAACTCGATCAGGCGCTCGAGCTCAGCCCTGCCGAGGAGCAGACCGGAGGCCGCGATCGCGCCTCCTCGCTGGAGGATGCCTTCGAGGCCCTCGTTGGCGCGATCTATCTCGACGGTGGGCTCGAGGCCGCCCGCAAGGCCGTGCTGCAATGCTATGGTCCCCTCTCCCGTCGCCTCGACGGCTCCGAACAGGGAGACAACCCGAAGGGCCGGCTCCAGGAGCTCGTCCAGCCCGAACACGGCAACACCGCTCTCCGCTACGAGGTGATCCACACCAAGGGTCAGCCCCACGACCGCCATTTCGACGTCCACCTCCACCTCCTCGGCAAACTCATCGGGACCGGCTCCGGCCGCTCGAAGAAGGAAGCCGAGGAAAACGCTGCCCGCGAGGCACTCCAACAATGGAAGACATCCGCGCCAAACTGAAGTCGGAACACCCCCTGCCGCCGCTCCCCGCCGTCGCCCAACGGCTGCTGCAGCTGATCAATCAGGACGCGCCCTTCGAGGAGATCGCCGCCCTGCTCGCCACCGACTCGGCGATGGCGACGCGCGTGCTGCGCGTGGCCAACTCCGCCGCCCTCCGCGGCGCTTCACCCATCTCCTCGCTCACCGAAGCCTTCCTCCGCCTCGGCACCGTGCAGCTC
>JAEXPG010000432.1 GCA_023447015.1 Verrucomicrobiota bacterium | reverse complement strand
CATGCCGGCGCGGCCCCGCGACGTCGAACGCCTCGGCGGCTGGCTGCGCTCGCTCGTCCGCGGAGGCGCGGCGCCGCGTCCCGACGACAAGCGCGATTTCTGGGCGCTGCGCGACGTCTCGTTCTCCGTCCAGCCGGGCGAGGTCCTCGGCATCATCGGGCGCAACGGCGCCGGCAAGAGCACGCTGCTCAAGATCATCTCCCGCATCACCGAGCCCACGACCGGCGAGATCCGCCTGCGCGGCCGGGTCGGCAGCCTCCTCGAGGTGGGCACCGGGTTCCACCCCGAGCTCTCCGGCCGCGACAACATCTTCCTCAACGGCGCGCTCCTGGGCATGACCCGCGCCGAGATCGCCCGGAAGTTCGATGAGATCGTCGCCTTCGCCGAGATCGAGCAGTTCCTCGACACGCCGGTGAAACGCTACTCCAGCGGCATGTACGTGCGCCTCGCCTTCGCCATCGCCGCCCACCTCGAGCCGGAGATCCTCATCATCGACGAGGTCCTCGCCGTCGGCGACGCGCAGTTCCAGCGCAAGTGCCTCGGCAAGATGCAGGACGTCTCCGCCCGCTGCGGCCGCACCGTCCTCTTCGTCAGCCATCACATGACGGCGATCCGCCGCCTCTGCGCGCGCTGCGTCGTGCTCGACGCCGGCCGGGCCGACGGCCCCATGGATGTCGACACCGCCATCGAACACTACGCCCAGGACTCCGGCGCCTCCCCGCTCCGCGTCGACGTCGCCACCTGCCCGCGGCCCCACGGGATCGACGGCCACCGCGCGCACTTCCGGGAGATCGCCGTCACCTCGCCGGCCGGCCTGCGTTTCAACCTGCCGTTCGCCATCGAGTTCCTGGTCGAGTCCCGCGACACCCTCGCCGCCATGATGGTCGGCCTCGCCTTCAAGACCGTCGACGGCCAGCGGATCCTCACCCTCGATTCCGACGGCGGCGGACGCGTGTTCGAACTCCGCCCCGGCCTCTCCCGGATCCGCTTCGAACTGCCCCGCCTGCCACTCCATCCCGGAGTCTACCAAGTCAGCGCGACGCTCGGTTCCGGCCGGCATTTCTACGACACCGTGGAGAACTTCGCCGTCTGGGAAGTCGCCACCAGCGCACAGGACCACGAGAGCGACCGCTCCTTCGGCGGCTGCCGCATCGAGCCGACCTTCGAGGTCCACTCGATCGCGCCGTAGGAGATCCACCCACCGGCGCGCGCCGCCCGGCACACTTCTCGGCGGCGTGCCCTGACCGACACCGAGCCATGACCCCGACCGTCTGCACCCTCTTCGAAGGCGACTACCACCTCGGCGCCGCCGCCCTGGTCCACTCCCTCGCGCAGGCCGGATTCGCCGGCCGGGTTGTCGCCGGCTTCCGCGGCCCGCTCCCGCCCTGGATGCACGGCCAGCACGAACGCGTGCTCGGCGAGGTCGAGTTCCAGCTCCTGGAGCTGGATACGCCGCGCCATTTCACCAACTTCAAGCCCGACTTCATGCTCGCCCGGCTCGCCGCTGGCGACGGCCCGCTCTGGTACCTCGACCCCGACATCGTCGTCGCCGCGCGCTGGTCGTTCTTCACCGAATGGCTCCGCGCCGGCATCGCGCTCTGCGAGGACGTGAACTCCCCGCTCTCCGCCCAGCACCCGCGCCGGGTGGGCTGGCGCAACCACTTCGCGCCGCACGGCTTCAACCTCCACTTCCGCGACCCCGCCTACGTCAACGGCGGCTGCGTCGGCCTCACCGCCGCCGACACCGGCTTCCTCGAGCTCTGGCGCGACCTGCAGCTGGCGATGGCCGACGCCACCGGCGGCCTCGCCCAGTCGAAACTCCGCGGCGGCACCTCCGCGCTCATGCGCGACCCGCTCTTCTGCTTCAACGCCTCCGACCAGGACGCGCTCAACGCCGCGCTCGAGGCCGCACCGATGGAGGTCCAGTTCTCGATCCTCGGCCGCGAGGCCATGGGCTTCCAACCCGGCCTCGCCGTGCTGCCCCACGCGCTCGGTTCCCCCAAGCCCTGGCAGAAACGCTACCTGCGCGAAGCCCTCGCCGGCCGCCCGCCCACCGTCGCCGACAAGGCCTTCTGGCAGCACGCCGCCGGCCCGCTCGCGCCGTTCGATCACGCCACACTCGCCCGCCGCCGCCGCACGCTCCGCCTCGCCGCCTTCCTCGGCCGCTTCTACCGCCGCAGCTGAGCCGCCGCCGCGCAACGCCTTGCGTTCCGCCCTCCCCCCCACCACCCGCACTTCGCTTCTCGCCCTGCGCCGCCCGGCGCCTCCTTCTCTCATCCCCCTCCGTTCATTCCGCACACCGCGATCCGCACTCCGCACACCCCTGTTCGCGCCTCTCATTCCGCATTCCCTAGTCCCCTCCGTTCATTCCGCATTCCGCAATCCGCATTCCGCAATCCATGCGCCTCCTCTTCATCGGTTCCTCGCTCGCCGCCGGCCGCAACGGTGTGGGCGACTACATCCGCAGCCTTTCCGCCGAACTCGGGCGCCAGGGCCACGCCTGCCTCGCGCTCGGTCTCGCGGATACGGAGGACGCGCTCGACGACAACGCCCCTGTCGTGCGCATCGCACGCCGCCGCCCCTGGCCGCAGCGGATCATGCAGGCGCGTGCCGCCGTCGCCGCCTTCGCGCCCGACTGGGTAAGCCTGCAGTTCGTCGCCTACGGCTGGCACCCGCGCGGCTTCGCCTTCGGACTGGCGGACCATCTCGCGCCGCTCTTCGCCGGCCGCCGGCGCCATCTCATGTTCCACGAGCTCTGGGTCGGGCTCAACCGCCACGACCGCCTCGTGAACCGCCTCAACGGCCTGCTCCAGCGGCACGCCGTGCTCGGCCTGCACCGCGCCCTCGCGCCCCAGCTGGTCCACACCCATGCCCCGGTCTATGCGGCGACCCTCGCCGCCGAGGGTGTCGCCGCGCGGCGCCTGCCGCTCTTCGGCAACCTCCCCGTGGAACCGGGCGACCGCCTCGCCACCCGGCGTCGCCTCCTCGCCGAGCACGTCCCGCAGCTCGCGCCCGAGCAGGCGATCCTCGCGGGTTGGTTCGGGGCCGTGCATCCCGAGTGGGACGGCCCCGAGGTGATCAACCGCCTCTCCACCGCTGTCCACGCCGCCGGCAAACAGCTCGTGCTGCTCTCGCTCGGGCGCACCGGCGGCGCCGGAGAGAGGCTGGTCGAAACGCTGCGCCGCCAGCCCGCCCCCGGATCCTCGCTCATCGTCACCGGCGAGATCCCGCCCGCCGACGCCAGCCGCCTCCTCAGCGCGCTCGATCTCGCGCTGACCGCCAATCCCGTCGCGCTGGTGCCGAAGTCGAGCACGTTGGCCGCCTGCTTCGACCACGGGTTACCGGTGCTGGTCTCGCGCGACAACTGGCGGCCGCGCGGCGCTCTCACCGTTCCGCCGCTCGCCGAGCCGCAGGTCATGGTCTCGGTCCCGGGCGCCGCCATCGATCTGCCCGCGCTCCTCGCCCTCCGCCGCCCGCCGGCCGCGCGCCTGCCCGCCGTCGCGCGCCAGTTCGTGGCGGACCTGACGGCCATCTCGGGCTGAGCCGCGCGAGCGGACCGATCTGTCGGATCGATCCAATCTCGCGCCACCATTCTCCCTCTCCGTCCGTCCGGTCCGCGTTACCCGTTTCAGGTTCCGCGTTCGATGAACCTCCTCGTCTACGCCCCGCAGATGGCGGCCTACGGCGGCATGGAGCGCCACCTCTGCCTCGTCGCGGAGGCGGTGGCCGCGACCGGTGCGCGGGTTGCGCTGCTGACCACCAGCAACTCGCTTGCGGCCGACTGGCGCGAGCGCCTCCGCGCCGCCGGGGTCGAGCTGCGGGAGATGCCCGTCGCCCGGGGCGCCGCCGGCGGCTTCGCAAAGGCGCGCTGGCTCCTCCGGCAGTCGCTCACGCTGCGCTTCCGTCGCTGGGACACCGTCTACACCAACGGCCAGGGCGCCCTCGCCCGGCTGGTCTGGCTCGCGGCCCGTCGCCACACACGGCGCGTCCATCATCATCACACCGCAGCCGATGCCGCCGAGCAGCGCACGTGGACACCCGGCTTCCGGCACGTGCTCGCCCGCGCGGGCGAACTCGTCGGCTGCAGCCGCTTCACCGCCGCCCAGCTCAACACAGCCACCGGCCGCACCGACACCCGTTTCCTGCCCTACCTCACCGAGTCCGCCGTCCCGCCGCCCCCGCCGGTCGCGCTGCCGCACAAGGGCGCCCTGCGGTTCGGCTATCTCGGCCGACTCGTTTCCACCAAGGGCATCGACACCATCCTCCGGCTCGCCGCCGATCCCGCCTGCGACGGCATCGAATGGCAGATCCACGGCGCCGGCCCCGACTACCCGCCGGAGCGCTTCGCGGGGCTGCCCCATCTCGCCTACCACGGCGCCTACACCGGACCCGCCCAGCAGGCCGCCGCCCTCGCGCAACTCGACGCCGTCGCGCTCTTCTCCGTCCACAACGAGGGGATGCCGCTGAGTCTGATCGAGTCGATGGCCGCCGGCCTGCCCTGGGTCGCCTCCGCCCGCGGCGGCACGCCCGAGCTCGCCGAGTCCGCCGCCGACTGCGAACTCGTCGCCGACCCGGAGAACTACACCGCCTGCCGCGACGCTGTCCTGCGCCTCGCCACGCGCATCCACTACGGCCAAACCGCCCGCACCGCCCAGCGCGCCGTGTGGGAACGCCGCTTCGCCCCAGCCACCGTCCGCACCCAGTGGGTGGAGTTTCTGGGAGGACGAGAGGGAATGAAGGAGGAAGGGAGTGAGGAAGTGAGGAAGTGAGGGAGCGGAAGACACCGCTGGGCCGCCCATCGCCTGCCGAAGCGCTGCAGCACGCCGACTGCATCCTCCCGTAACGGAACGTTTCACGTTCCGTCCCCGCCAGACGCCTTCGTCCCCCAGCCACCGTCTTCCGTTTAGCGTTCGCCGTCCCCCTTGGTTGCCCGCCTGCCGTCGGGACGGATATTGTGGCGGCGCTCGCTCCACAACCCAGGCCGTCAACAGGCTCGACTTCGAATCCCTCGCCGGTCTGATGGTCCTCGATCGAAATGCGAAAGCGGGCACGCGAAGTCAGCAACGGTGTCCGGACGAAATCCCGCCCTCCGATTCCTCCTCCCCCTTGAACCAACCCATCACCCCCGCTGCGGTCGTGAAACGCGGTTGGGGTCAATAACACTGTTCGCCGGAAGATGACCGACTGGACCCAAGCCCTCCGTACGCTCGTAGAAGAGTCGCTTGGCGACTTCATCCGCCATTCGGGTGTCACTGTGCGCTGCGATGAGATCGTCAGCCCGAATCCCGGGACGTCCGGTCGGTTGTACGGAGGTTTGGCTTTGGTTGCTGGCGACACCGAAGTTCGATTCTACGTGGAGGTCGTCGATGCCATTTCCGCGTGCGACATCTACAAGAAAGGGAAGCAGTCGCTGGTAATCTCTGATCTGGTTGAGGAGATCATACCGGAAGAAAAGATGGGCCAGATCATGAAGAAGATCGGCACACGTTTTCACGAAGTATCGTACGGATTCCTGCTCGCCCGAGCTCAGCTGCATTGCGACGTGCTGGCGTCCCGGCTTGCCGGAGTCTTCACCGATCCTGCGTTCAATCCCGAAGTGGCCATCCGCAAGCCAGGCCTTCTGGAGGAGGCACGCATCGCGCGTTGGGCATCATGAGAACGGAGGGCGAACGAGCATGCTGAAATACATCATAGCGGCATTGGTTCTCGTCTTTGGTCTGCCCGTCACCGGCGAGACCGCAACCGCGGCTTCAACGACGCATCGATACATCCAGTGTGACGAGAAGGAAGCCGAGACCGCGTTGACCATCGTGCTGAAGTTTCCGGGCGCGAAGAAAGCCCATCGGGAGAAGGTGTTCTTGCGTGCGACCCGACCAGAAGATGATGGAACCGGTCGCATCATCGCCAGGATGGGAAGCGGCTGTGGTCCTGGAACCAGTTGTACCGATTCGGTCCTACCAATCGTGAAGGAGGACTCTGTCGAGGTGATCGTTTCGCGATCCACCCGAACCAGCACGGCCCACTCCGTGCTTGAACTCACAATCTCGATCCCACTGCTGATCGATCGGAAAGAAGCGATTGATGGGGTCATCTACACCGCCACTTGGGCAGCAATGAAGCCCCGGCCGAGCCAGGCACGCCAAGGATCGCCCGCCAAGGCCCCGTCCGCTTCGCCCGAACCGGAGGGCCGGCGTCCCTGAGACGTTGGCAGCAGAAAATGGAGTTCGTCCCATTCATCGGAGTCTTCCTGGCGGTTGCCGCGATCCCGATTCTCGTCGTTGAGCTCGTCTTGACCGGCCTCCGAGGGGTTTGCGGCCCCACGCTGTATGCCGGCATTGCGGGAGTGGTTCGCGGGCTGACCTACGCTCCTTGCCTGCTGGGTGGTGGATGCGGCGCCGCGATGGTTCCGCTCTTCGTCGGACTGATCGTCGGCGCTCTGCAGAAAGACTATGTGGTGGAGGCCTGGCGCGGGGCCCCCTTTCTCCTCGTGGTCGCCGTCTCGTTTCTGTGCAGCACGCTCCTCCAGGAGCGCCAGCGGACGAAGAACGGAGCCGAACCCAACCGAGCAGAGGGAACGCCGCCGAAATGCCCGCCCGCCGATCCGAGTCAGCCGGCCGCCGCCCGGCCCCCGCAGCGTCTCGACGAGGAATGATCAGATGATGAAGAAACTCACCGTCGCAGTTCTCGCGTTGGCCGCATCCGCCCAGACCGGGCTCTGCGATTGGCACCATTACCACGAACACGGCTCCAGCGGGACGCCCGACCCCGTCACCGACGCGTTCGTGTGGACGGCGGTCCTCATCATGGCCTCCAGTGTCGCGATCCTGTTTCTCGCCGGTCCGGTGCTCGTCATCCGCACCCGGAGAATTCGGGATTTCTTCTGGGTGGTGCCGCTGGCGAATGCCGCCCTCTACCTCCTCTCGATCAGTCTTCGTCCCTACCCCGGGGGCTTCGCCGCCCGGTTTCAACCGCCGGGACGGACCAACACCATCGTCGAGGTCGTGCTCGTTGTGCTCTCCAGCCTCGTTGCGGCTCTCGTGCTGGCGCTCGTCCAATGGCTGGTCCGGACGGTCAGGAGATTCACGACGAAGCCCGGGCCCGACACCGAGCCCGAGACTGCCCGCGGCAGCGTGCCCGCGGCGCAGGACCTGTGACACCCGTCCAAGGATGCCGCCCACAACCTCAAGCATGGCAGGAAAGGTCCTCCGCACCGTGGCGGGCGTCGGCTGCCTGCTGCTGGCATTGCTCCTGGCCTTCGCCGGCGTGTTTGCGGCGCTCGGAGGACCGGACGGAAAGCTCGGCTCGAGTGAGTCCATCCAGTGGGCCGTCGGCTATGCGACAGGTTTTCTGGTATCCGCCACCGCCAGTTGGTGGCTGTTACGAAGCAGACGCGACTGGCAGGAGAGTCTCACGGGCACGGAACGATGAAACCCGGAGAGCGAACCAGCGGCCGGCGCGAGTTACCGGTCGAAGACACCGCTCGCCTGCAGAGTGAATGCTGTCGTGTCGCACAACGTGTCCAGCACCAGGACCCTCTGTTCTCTTCGTTGCCTTCCGTCGGTTCCAACGGTGCTCTCGCAGCTGAAACACCCCTGTATTTCCCATGACCACCCCCTGCGAAACCCGAGGACTGCAGAACTGCCGCGAACCGCGGCGCTGCCGCCTCACCGTCCTGCGAAAGGATTTCAACCGGGACCTCTACGAGGCCTGCCCCTACGGCGCGGCCGCCCCCTGCACGCGCTTCGAGGTCGGCCAGACCTTCGTCACCGACTCCCGCTGGGACCCACCGGCCGGCTTCTGCGCGTGGGCCTGGAGCGATCTCCGGCCGTTGATCGCGGCCGTCCACGGCGGCACCTCCGTCCCGATGGTCGCCTGCTGCACCGACGGCCTGCGCCCCGTCTTCTTCAAGATCGAGCCCGAGACCTGAGGCGCGAGCGTTCTGGCCGCCGACCTCCGCCACCCTTCCGGGACCCGCGAGCGCTGACCGCGACACACGACAACGATGACCACTCCTGAACTTTCCCGGCAGCTCCGCGCAGGTTTGGTGAGCCGCGAGGGGTTTCGGCAGCTCTGGGATGCCGAGTGCTACGGCAACGCGGCGTCGCTCGGCACCCTCAGGAATTGGTTGCAGGAACTCGAGCTGCCGCTGCGCGACGGCGGCCAGATCGAGATTGAAGGAGGACGATCCATCACCTCCCGACCGGGGCTCGTGTCGTGGATCGCCGAGAACTTTCCCTCGGCCCACTCCTGTTTCTACCAAGACCGCTGAGCCGCGGCGCCCGCCGCACGACGCGACGTCCGCCAGCCGGCCCCCGGCGAAGAAGGGCCTCCCCCGCGCAAACCTCGCGTTGGAGCCCGCGGCGGCGAGAAGGCCCCCGGTCCATTTCCTGCGGCGCGATACACCCGAGCGTGAGGTCCTGGCTCCACCCCGCCGCCGAATCCCCAAGAAGGATCCAGCTTTCTCCGGTTCCTGTAGGCCCGGGCGTCGA
>JAEXPG010000353.1 GCA_023447015.1 Verrucomicrobiota bacterium | reverse complement strand
TGGGGGGGGGCCTCACCCCCCGCCCCACCATCGGAGAAGCTCCAGCCAGTCCCTTACTCCCTTTTCCCATGAACAAACCAAACCACCACCTCTTCGTCTGCGGCAGCTTCCGTGCGAACGGCGAGCGCCAGGGCGTCTGCCACAAGAAGGAGGCCATGAGCCTTCTTTCGTACCTCCAGGGCGAGATCCAGGACCGCTCGCTCGAGGGCGTCGAAGTCGCTGTCACTGGCTGCATGAACGTCTGCGTCAAGGGGCCGGTCATGGTCGACTACCCGTCCGGCAACTACTATCGCGTGCCGAACAACGACGCGATCGACGCGATCCTCGACGCGATCGAGAACGACTCGGTTGCCGAGGAGTACCTGCTGACGTGAGCGCGGTCCCGCCTGCACTGTAGCCGGGGGCGACGACCCCGGCGGAGGAGCCGGCCTCACCGCGGCCGGCTACAGAAGGCAACCTCTGGACTGTCCCAAACTCCTTTCACCATGGCCTACGTCATTGCTGCCGACTCCTGCGTCTCCTGCGCCGCCTGCGTCGATGCCTGCCCCGAGGGCGCCATTGCCGAGAAGGCCCCTGTCTACGCGATCGATCCCGCGAAGTGCATCGACTGCGGTGCCTGCGAGTCCACCTGCCCGAACGGCGCGATCGCCGCGGGCTGAACGACTTTGTTGTCCAGCTACGACCGAACCCGACTCCGCCCATGACCACCCGCCGCCTGCACCTTATCGACACCACGCTGCGCGATGGTGAACAGGCCGCGGGTGTGGTGTTCACCCGCGAAGACAAGGTGGCGATCGCCCGCGAGCTGGTCGCCGCCGGCGTGCCCGAGCTGGAGGCAGGCATCCCGGCGATGGGCGCCGAGGCACAGGACGACCTGCGCGCCGTGATCGACACGGTGGGGAGCGAGCGGGTGCTGGCGTGGTGCCGCGCGGACATGGCGGATCTCACCGCGGCGAAGCTTTGCGGGGCGACGCGCGTCCACCTGTCGTTCCCCGTCTCCGACATTCACCTCCAGACGTGGGGCAAGGACCGTGCCTGGGTGCTGCGGGAACTCCGTCGATTGACGGACGAAGCGGCGGCACGGTTTGATTTTGTCTCGGTCGGCGCGCAGGACGCGACGCGGGCCGATCCCGGTTTTCTCCGCAACTTCGCCGTCGCGGTGACGCGCACAGCGGCGCGAAGGCTTCGGCTCGCGGACACCGTGGGGATCGGCGAGCCGATCCGGCTGGGGCGCCTGATGGGCGAGCTGCGGGAACGGGTGCCGGGGCTGTGTCTGGAGATCCACGCGCACGACGATCTCGGGCTGGCGACGGCAAACACGCTGGCCGCTTTCGGCGCCGGTGCGGCGGCGGCGAGTGTGACCGTGAACGGCCTCGGGGAGCGCGCGGGCAACGCCGCCCTCGAGCAGGTCGTGATGGCGCTCCGGGTGGCCCATGGCGTCGATTGCGGGGTGCGCACGGAGAAACTCGCGTTGCTCTCGGCGATGGTGGCGCGGGCTTCGGGGCGGTCCGTGGCGCCGGAGCGTCCGGTGGTCGGGGCGGCGGCATTCCGCCACGAGTCCGGACTGCACTGCGCGGGCCTGCTCAAGGACTCGCGCACCTATGAGCCGTTCGCGCCCGAGACCGTGGGACGGCGTCGGGAACCGTTTGCCGTCGGCTGGAAATCCGGCGTTGCCGCGCTCGGTGAGGCGCTGCGGGCGGCGGGTGAGACCGCCGAAGCGGCCGCCGTGCGCCGTCTGCTCCCCGTCGTGCGGCGCCGCGCGCGCGAGCTGCGCCGCACACTCACCACCGCCGAGCTTCTCGAGCTGCACCACGCAACATCCAACACGGGAGGGATCTGACCATGGGTTTCAAGGCCTACCACGTCACCGCACACTCCAACGACTCCTGGACTCTCGCGAGTCCGGAGCCGCTGCGCTTCTCGGGCCCGCAGGGCCTGATCGCGCAGTGGTACCGGCTCAACCGGCTGAAGCTGGGCGACGGCCCGTGGCTGGTGACGGCACCGGAGTGGCTTTCGCTCGCGTTCGGTGTGGCGGAGGCGGAGCGGCGGTGGATCATCTTCGAGCAGGCCGAGGGGGGCGTGCGCAAGCTGGCCCGGCTGGAGCGCATCAACGGACAGTTCGGGTCGCAGACCCGGATCATGATGCAGTTCAAACCGCTCCAATGCACGCGCGACGCCGGCCTGTTGACGGTGGTGGAACCCGAGTTCGTGTGCGGCTGGGGCGAGGAGCTTTCCATCGACGGCGGAGACGGCAGCGAGAGCTGCACCTGGCGGTGGATGGCTCCCAAGCTCGGTTTTGCCAGCGTCGTGGCCGGGTAGGGCGGTCGAAGGGGCGGGCGCGGCAAGTGGGGCGAAACGACCCTGCTCGCGCCCGGCTGGAGTATCTGCACTCCGGTGATCTGTGGTTCCGTGCCTTTCGCGGAACGCCGGTTGTTGGGAATCGGTCGGGAACCGTACCGGAGATCCGGTTCTGCAAGTGGCGGAGAGGGTGGGATTCGAACCCACGGTGCCTTGCGACACTCCGCATTTCGAGTGCGGTGCGATAGACCACTCTGCCACCTCTCCGTGTGCGAGCGCGGGAAGTTGGGGAATGCTCCGGAAAAACGAAAGCCGAAAGTTGCGGGGCGGATCGGAACGCCGGTTCGGAGGGATTTGGGGTGCTCCTGGTGACCGCAGCGGGGCCGCGGTGCAACCCACGCGGGTGCAGGCAGGGCCGCGGGCGGGTTGTTCAGGCTTCGCTGCCCGATCTGTCGCGACTACTTCGTGCGCCCGGGCGTTGGGCCGTCTCAGGTTTTGATGCCGGCGAGGCGGCGCGCGGCGACGAGGTGCTGGCGGATGGCTTTCAGCAGCTGGAGTTCGCGTGTACCGGGGGCGAGCGGGCGGGGACCGGTGCGCGTGCCCACGATGAGCCCGATGGCGCCGGTTTCGTTGGAGAGCGGGAGCAGGATGAAGGCGCTGATGGATCCGGAGGCGAGCAGCCACTCGGGGAGGAAGGGCCGGATCTTCGGGTCGGAGGTGTCGCGGATGAGGACGTCCTCGCGGCGGTTGAGGCAGATGCTGAAGACGTCGCGGCGTTCGGTGTTGATCACGGGCCGGCCGCGGACGAGGTCGAGCATCGCGCCCAAGCCGAGCTGGGCGGTATAGGTCGCGCCGCCGGTGTCTCGTTGGAAGAAGACGCAATCTTGCAGGGCGAAGGCCCGGCGGGTCGCCGAGAGCGCCACCATGTCCATCGCCGGCAGGTCGATGACGGTGGCGACGGTCAGCTCCGTCAGGTGGATGAGGCACTCGGTGAGGATTGCGATGCCGTCGGGACCGGCGGGTGCTGGCGGTGTTGCGGGGGAATCGGATGAGCCGGTCGCGGTCGGGGGGGATCCTTGGGCGGAGCTCGGCGACGGGGGGGCCTCACCGGGCTGCGCGGGTGGAACCGGGGCGGTTGGGGCGGGCGTGGCGGCGCCGCCCGGCTGCGCCGTAGCGGATTGGAGGACGATCTCGGGGAGGACGGGCAACGGCTCGGTCTGGACGGCCCGTTCGGTGATGCGCTGGATGACGCCGTTGGCGACGGCCTTGGCGCCGTAGGTGCGGGTGAAGCTGCGGAGGTTCTGGTCGACCACCTTCATCAGCACACCGATCGAATTGTGGGTGAGCTGGAGTTTGTCGGCGAAGGTGCGGCGGAGCTCCTCGGCGGCGTCCGCGAAATGTGCGGCGCCGATGCGGGAGGAGACGACGATCTCGCCGAGGCGGGCGGAGAAGTTCGTGATCGCGGCCAGCCGTTCCTCGGGGGAGGCGGCGGCCTGGGTGAGCTGGGCCGGCGGGACCTCCTGGAGGCAGCGCAGGATGGAGCGCGGCAGCCGGGAGTCCTCGAAGAGGATGATGGTCAGCTCGAGCGGAGTGAGGCCGAAGACGCGGCGACAGGCGTCGGCCTCGGATTCCTGGGACGGGCGTTGCTGGACCTGCTGGAATTCGGCGACGAGGAAGGTGGTGAGCAGCAGGCGGCCGTAGTGGCGGAGGCAGGCGAAGACGAAGGCCTGTTCGGGATCCTGCTCGGGGTGGATGGTGGTGAGGGCCTGGGCGAAGAGGCCGCTGCAGAGGGCGAGGGCGGCGGACTCGCGCAGCGCCTCGGGCTGGGAGCCGTGGAGGGCCTTCTCGATCAGCAGCATCGAGAGGGCGAGGTTGCGGATCTTGTTGAAGCCGACGACGTGGATGGCCTGGGTGACGGTGGTGACGGCGTGGCCGAAGGGGTTGTAGCCGAAGGTATTGGCCGCCTGGATAACCTTGGCGGTGACCATGGTGTCGCGGCTGATTAGGTCGGCCAGCTCCTGGATGGAGATGGTGAACGCGCGACTGGAGAGCTCCTCGATGAGCTTGATGACTTCAGGCAGGCTCGCCGCTTCGTTGGAGCGAAGCGATTGCTTGATGCGGGCGATGGTCTGACTGGCGAGCGGAGAGGGCACGCGGGGATCGAGCTACGCCCTGTGTAACGGCCCAAACCGATGCCGGTTAAGGGGAAACGCCGGGGGTACCGGCGTGGCTGGGGTCAAGCGCCGGCGCTGCCGGCCTTCTCGGTGTTCCAGCGGGCGCCTTGGGTGAGCCACGACCGGAGTGCTGCGGCCACGATGCAGCCCACAAGCGCGATGATGCCAAGGATCAGCCACATGGCGGCCGGACTGTGCCAGTAGTCGAGTTTGTCCTGCACCAGGGCATCACGCAGCGACAGTGTGGCGTCGCCGACCTGGACCTGTTCGGGCGACCAGCGGTTGAGCAGGTGGCCGGAGAGAAGGCTGGTGATGGTCTTGGCCAGGAACCAGGGGATCATGGAGAGCACCGAGGTAGGTGCCCTCCTGGCCCTTGGGCGCGATGGCGGCGGTGTACTCGTAGAGCTTGGGGGACCAGAGAACCTCCCCGATGGTCACGATCACCATGCAGAGGATGGCCATGATGTAGTGGGCCTGCGCGATATCGCCGCCGAACCACTGCCAGGGGGCGGCCATCGGGAAGAGCGAGACCGCCGAGACCATCGCGCCGTAGACGAGCATGCCGAAGACGCTGAACCGGTTGGCCAGGGGGATGAAGAGGATCAGGCCGAGCACGATGCCGATGGGGTTGATCATGTTGAGCACCCCGATGGCGGCATCCGGTCCGATGGTCCGCTCCCAGTATTTCGGCATGAGCAGGTAGAGGTAGGCGTAGACGGCGCGGACGCCGAGCGTGAGCCCGATCAATGCGAGCAGGCGGAAGAGCGCGGGCTCGCGCACGACATCCGCGAGGATCTTCAGCGGAGATTTGCGGGGCTCCTTGGTCTCCGTCGTCTCGGCGGACTCGCCGTCGCCGAGGAGCTGGTTCTCACGGCGGATCATCGTTTCGCCGACGACGAGGCAGAGGAGCGCGGTGATCACGCCGAGGGTGAAGATGTGGACGTTGGGCAGCTTCAGCCAAAGCCGTACGATGTCGATCGCGGCGCCCCCGGCGGCGGCCCCGATGTTCATGAAGAGATACCAGAGGTTGAAGCCGGCGGCCCGGGAACGCTTGGTCGTGAACCGCTGGGTGGCGGCCTGGAACACCGTCTGGATCGCGGCCATGAACGGCGCCATGGCCAGCAGGATTGCACCGGCGATCAGGCCGCGATTGGGCAGTCCGGGAAGCAGCGCCACCGCCACGACCGCGGCGCGCAGGATGAGCATCGCGATCATCGAGAGACGCAACGACGTCCGAATGCCCAGCGAGTCGCAGATCATGCCCGACACGGTCAGCATCAGCGTGGTGGCCGAGGTGAAGATCGTGATGGTGTACCCCGCCGACACATCGCTCATTCCGAGATCCTGCGACAGGAACAGCGAGGCGATGGTCAACATCGCGAAGTAGAAGGTGCAGTCCAGGAAGTTGACGATCTGGACGCCCCAGTACTCGCTGCGGGTCTCACGCAGCACGCCGAAGTCGCGGAAGTAGTCGCCGATCAGGGTGCCGGCGGAGCGGGAGCGGGTAGGTTGGCTCATCGGAGTGCGAACAGCGCAGCCGAGTTCGTTCCGGCTGTCGAGCCGGCTCGCGGGGCCGGGACTTCACCCGAATCCTCACGAACGATTCGACTTGCGCTGGCTCCTGTAGGTCGGGGCGTCGACCCGGCTCCTCCGATGGGCCACCTCAGCGCGGTGGCCTGCAGTAGACACCATTCATGCGCCCACTCCGGCGAATCGTGGTGCTCAGGGGCTCCACCTTCCGGCCGCCGGGCTCAGCGCAGGAACTCGACCTTGGCGGTGAGCTCGGGGGTGAGGTGCTTGTCGGGGTTCTTGATGCCGACCTTGATCTGGAGCGTGCCCTTCTGGCGGTTCGCCTCGGGGGAGATCTCGGCGACGACACCGTCGTAGCTCTTGTCCGGGTAGGCCTCGGGAATCACGCGGCACTTGTCGCCGAGGGCGATCTTCGCGAGGTCGCTCTCGTTGATGTCGAGTTCGACCTGGAGGTCGCGGGGATCGGCGACGGCAAGGACGGCGGTGCTGGGGCCTCGTGTTCCGCCGAAACTCTGCGGGGTGACGAGCTCGCCCGGTTCGGCGAGCTTCTCGAGGACGACTCCGGAAATCGGCGACTTGATCACGGTCCAGGCAAGGTAAGCGCGAGCGAGGTCGAGCTGGCCTTCGATCTCGCGGATGGTGGCGCGCGCGGCGGCGACGGCGAGGCGGGCCTCGTCCTCCGCATCGACGGAGACGACCTTCTGCGTGAAAAGATCGTGGATGCGGCGGTAGGCGAGTTCGGCGCGTTCGAGGGCGACCTGGGCGGCGGCGAGACGGCCCTCGGTTTGGGCGACGTTGGCGCGTTGCTCCGCGTCGTCGAGGCGGACGACGACCTGGTCCTTCGCGACGGCGTCGCCCTTCTTCACGCCGACCCACGCGACCACGCCCTGGAAACGCGGGCTGATCTCGATGCGTTCACGGTTGATGATGTAGCCGGAAACCGTCAGTGCCGCGGGTGCGCCACCGACGGTTTCGGGTTTGGGGTTCAGGGTTCCGGGTTTAGGGACGGAAGCGGAACCGGAAGCTGGGGCGGGCTCGTTGTTCTGGGCGTCGGATTGGGACGACGAGTTGGCGGGAGCTTCGGTTGCGCTCGCGCCGACGACGCGGCGGTCCTTCCCTGCGCCGGGGAAGGCGAAGTAGACGGCGGCAATCAGCGCGATGACGATCACGGTGAAGATGGCCTTCACGGTGCCGCGCGGGCGCTGCTTCGCGGCGGGATCGATCCGGAGTTGGGAGAGGTTGTCGGGTTTCACGGGGGAGAAAGGAGCGAGCGGGGAGGAACGGGTGGCGACTGGATCGGAGATCTCCGTTTGGCGATTCGGCGGTGGGCGAGCGATCGGTGATTTCAGCGGGAGGTGGTGCGGGACGGGCGCCGAAGGCGCCGCGGAGGTTTCGGAGAGGCGTCGCTGCGTCAGACGGATCGGAGCGACGAGATGACGGGGAGGCGGGCGGCGCGGAGCGCGGGGAGGAAGCTGCCGATCAGGCCGACCCCGATGGCGAAGAGGATGCTTTTGGCGACGAGGAGCGGGGGGATGCGGAAGTCGAACACGGTTTCCGTGAAGGACTCCCAGCCGAGCGTGCCGGCGCTGTAGCCGTGCATGGGCAGGGCGAGCAGGCAGCCGAGGACACCGCCCAAGGCGGCGAGCATCGCCCCTTCGAGCAGGAATCCGAGGAGAATGCTGCGGCGGCGGTAGCCGAGGACGCGTAGCGTGCCGATTTCCCGGGTACGCGAGGCGATGCTGGCGTAGAGGGTGTTCATTGCGGCGAACATGGCGCCGACCGACATGATCAGCGCGAGACCGTTGCCGAGCAGGCGGGGGAGCAGGGCGGAACGGGTCTGTTCGCGGTAATAGTCGGTCTCGCGCACGACCTTCATCTTCAGCCGTCGCTCGCCCTCGATCAGCGGCTTGAGGGCGGCGGCGGCCTCGGGCGAGGAGGCCCGGACCAGAACACTGGAGAAATCGGGCCGCTCGAAAGCGCCGCGGGCTTCGTCGGCATCGACCCAGACCTCGGAGTCGAAGGCGGTGCGTTGGGCGTCGAAGTGGCCGACGACAGTGAGCTCCACGCCGCCGGACTTGAAGCGGTCTCCGAGCCGCATGTTCGCGAAACGCGCGGCGAGGCGTTGGCTGACGACCACCTCGCGCCGGCCGGGCTGGAACCAGCGGCCCGCGACGAGGGTGACCTGGGGACGGAGGGACAGGGCTTGGGGCGAGACACCGCGCAGGAGGACGTTGCCGTTGCCCGCACCATTCTGCCGGGGAAGGTTGAGGATGACGTGGACGTCCGCCGTGGCGAGAGGCTGGCCGGCGGCGTCGCGGGCGACGCAATCCTGGTAGCGGATGATGTTGTACTGCTCGCGGGTGACGACGCTGGTCGACTCGGCCAGGGCGCCCTGTCGGACGACCAGGAAGTTGCGGGGGTCTCCGGTGCTGGCGCTGGCGCTCTCGATGCCGGCGGCGAGCGCCTGCAGGACGACGAAGACGCCGACGACAAGCGCAAGCCCGATGATCGTGGCGGCGGTGGCGCGCCAGCGGACGAAGACCGAACGGACGTGGTATTTGAGGAGATGGAGCACGGGCGGAGGACCGGAAGCGGAAGGGAGAGAGCTGAAGGGGAAGCAGGCCGGTGGTCAGTCGAGGGTCTTGAGGCCTTCGGCGACGCTGAGGCGGGCGATGGCGAGGGAGGGGGCCAAGCTGGAGACGACTCCGAGCAGCGTGGCGACGACGGCCGCCACGCCGAGGATGCGCGGGGTGACATCGAGCGAGGGGAACATGCCGCCGGTGAGGGTGGGGGCGTCGATCCCGGAGAAGATCGCCCAGGCGCCGCCGGCGCCGAGGACGAAGCCGGCCGCGGCGAGGCCGAAGCTCTCGGCGAGGATGAAGGCGAAGAGCTCATGGCGGCGGAACCCGAGCGCCTTGAGCACGGAGAGCTCCCGCAGGCGCTCGCGGATCGCCATGCTCATGGTGCTGGCAGTCACCAGCAGGAGGGCGAAGACGACGACGGAGCAGATCGACGAGATGAGGAGCTTGATGTTGGCCCACATGGAGACGAAGCCGAGCTGGAAGGCCCGCTCGGTCTCGGCCAGGACCTCGGCGGAGGTGTTGGCGAACGCGGTGTTGATGGCGTCGATGATCCGCGGGACGGAGTCGGCGTCGCGCGCCTTGATCCACCACATGCCGACGGTGCCGGGATCGCCGAGCAGCTCGTCGAGGTACTTGTGGTGGAAGAACACGTTCCGGTCGTCGGTGGTGCCCTGGGAGATGCCGGCGATGGTCAGGTTGAGGTCGACCGGATAGTAGGAGCCGACGATCGGGAGCCGGTCGCCGATCTTCATCCCGTAGCGGTTGGCGGTGTCGATGCCGACGATGCAGGAGGTGCGGTTGCCCCGCCAGGCGTCGAGCTGTTCGCGGGGGATCCGGGCCTCGCCGAAGATGGCGAGGAGATTCTCGGGTTCGACGGCGAACTGTGCCCAGAAGGTGGTGTCCTCGCCCTTGTAGTTGCCGCCGAAGAAGCTGAAGCCGGTGACGCCCACGACGCCCGGGATCTTCTCGATGAGGGCGCGCTGGCGGACGGGCAGCGGCGTGGCGAGGGAGACCTTGTTGCGGACGACGATGCGCAGCTCGGTGCCGGCGTCCTCGGGTGGATTGGTGAACTCGTTGAGGACGACGAGGAGGGCGACGAGCAGGAAGATGGAGGTGGTCACGCTGAGCACGCTCAGCGCGGCGCGGCGCTTGTTGCGGAAGGCGTTCTTGAGGATGAAGCCCGAGATCGTCATGGAGCGCGGTGGTTGGCGGTGTTCAGCTCGCGACCAGTTCGCCCTTCTCGAGGTGGATGCTGCGGGTGCCGAAGGCGGCGGCCTTGGGGTCGTGGGTGACCATGACGACGGTCTTGCCGGCGTCGCGGCTGAGGGCGCGGAGGATCTCCATCACGTCGGCGGCGGAATGGGAGTCGAGGTTGCCGGTGGGCTCGTCGGCGACGACGAGCTTGGGATCGGTGACGAGCGCGCGGGCGATGGCGACGCGTTGCTCCTGGCCGCCGGAGAGCTGCTTGGGCAGGTGTTTCATGCGGTCGGCGAGGCCGACCATCTCGAGGGCGGCGGTCACGAGGCGGCGACGTTCCTTCGAGGAGAGCCGGGTCAGAAGGAGCGGGAGCTCGACGTTCTCGTAGGCGGTGAGGACCGGGATGAGGTTGAAGGACTGGAAGACGAACCCGACGTTCTGGTTGCGCCAGTCGGCGAGGGCCGACTCGCTCATCTCGGCGATGTTGTGCTCCTGGACGATGCAGTCGCCGGAGGTGGGACGGTCGATGCCGGCGACGATGTGGAGGAGTGTCGATTTGCCCGAGCCGGACGGGCCCATGAGGGTGAGGAACTCGCCCGCGGCGATGTCGAGGCTGATGTTGTCGAGCGCGGTGACGTTGATCTCACCCTGGCGGAAGACCTTGGTGAGCTCGCGGATCCGGACAATCGGTGTTTGGGCCATGCGCGGCCGAGAATGACCGGGCGTAGGGGAGTGTCAAAAGTCGGGCGACAGGCGGCGGGAGTGTGGCGATGGACGGCAGTCGGCGCACGGCGGGCGGCGGTAGGCGGCGGCGAGCCCGGCGGGCCGGAGGCGCCGCGGGTGGTGTGACCGTAGCCTTGCCCGCGGGGATCGGCCCACGAGGACCTATGGATTCGCGATCTGGACGCGGTAGAACTTGCGGACGGCGGAGGCCGCGGTGTCGATGAACGTGAGGGTGGCGCCGGCGCCGGATAGCGGGCCGGAGAGGTCGGTCCAGCTCGCGGCGGAGAGATCGGTGCTGGCGAGCACGCGGTAGGTGCGGCCGGCGACGACGGGGCCGAAGACGATCGCCTTGTGCGCGGGCTGGCCGGCGACGAGTTCGACCCGCACGGCGAAGACGGACGAGGCGAGGGTGGGGTTTGTGCCGGCGAGGAACTCGAGGAGGTTGTTCTGGCCGTCGCCGTCGGGATCGGCGGCGGGACCGGCGGTCGGGCTGCCCTGGCCGAAGTTGGTGACCTGCCAGTCGTCGGGCAGGCCATCGCCGGCGTAGGGGCCGAAGTCGTCGGCGGTGAGGTTGAGAACGGTGACGACGAGGGTGGCGCTCACCCCGCCGTAGGTGCCCTGGATTGTGGCGGTGGTGTCCTGATACACGGAGTCGGCGGTGGCGGTGCCGTCGGCGGCGATGGCGGTGACGGGGCCGCTGACGACGGCCCACGTTACCTCGTGGCCGGCGGGGAGGAGGTGGGTGCCGTCGTCGAGGGTGGCGCTGGCGCCGAGCTCGGTGGTGGCGCGCTCGTTCACGGAAGCCGGATCGGCGGCGAGGGTGAGGGCGGTCACGCTGTAGAGC
>JAEXPG010000331.1 GCA_023447015.1 Verrucomicrobiota bacterium | reverse complement strand
GCAGGAGGGCCTGGATGCGGTCGGCGACGGCGACGGTGTTGGTGCCGGGCTGGCGCTGGATGGCCAGGATGATGGAGCGCTGGCCGACGCCGCCCTTGTAGTACCAGCTGGCGGTGCGGATGTCCTGAACGCTGTCGACGACCTCCGCGATCTCGCCGAGGCGGATGGGGGCGCCGTTGCGATGGGCGACGGTGATGGCGCGGAACTGCTCGGCGCCGGCGAGCTGGCCGGTGGCGACGACGGTGAGGGCCTGGCGGGCGCCGTCGAGCTGGCCGGTCGGGAGGTTGACGTTGTGCTGGGCGAGCGCGGCGCGGACCTCCTCGAGGGCGAGGCCGCGGTTGGCGAGCTCGCGCGGGTCAAGGCGGACGCGCAGGGCGTACTTCTGCGAGCCCCAGACCATGACCTGCGCGACGCCCTCGATGGTGGAGATGCGCTGGACGAGGCGGGTCTGGGCGTAGTCGTCGACGGCGGACAGGGGCAGCGTGGGGGAGCCGAGGGCGAGCCAGAGGATGGGGGAGTCGGCGGGGTTGGTTTTGCGCAACGACGGCGGCGCGGGCATGTCGGTGGGCAGGCGGCGCTGGACGGAGGCGATGGCGGCCTGCACGTCCTGGGCGGCGGCGTCGATGTTGCGCGAGAGGACGAACGTGAGGGTGATCTGGGTGCTGCCGAGCGAGCTGTTCGACACCATCGAGTCGATGCCGGCGATGGTGGAGAACTGCTGTTCGAGCGGCGTGGCGACGGCGCTGGCCATCGTCTCGGGGGTGGCGCCGGGCAGGCCGGCGTTGACGACAATGGTCGGGAAATCGACGTTGGGCAGGTCGTTGACGGGCAGGCGCACGTAGGCCATCGCGCCGAACAGGCACAGCGCCGCGGTGAGCAGGGTCGTCATCACCGGCCGGCGGATGCAGAGGGCGGGCAGATTCATGGCGCGGGCGTGGCGGCGGGTTGGCGGGGCTCGACCCGGGCGCCGGGCACGAGGCGGAACTGGCCCTCGAGCACGAGGGTCTCGCCGGGTTGGACGCCGCTGGCGAGCAGCGTCAGGGCGCCCGAGGTGCGGGCGACGACGACCGGGCGCAGCACGACGGTCTTGTCGGGCTGGACGACGAAGACCTGCGGGCCCTTCTGCCCCTGCTGCACGGCGGCGGCGGGGACGACGAGGCCGGAGTCGGCGCCGAGGACGAGGGAGACGTCGACGAAGCGGCCCGGCCAGAATGCGCGGTCGGCGTTGGGCAGCTCGGCCTTGAGGAGGATCGTGCCGGTGGTGGGATCGACGGCGTTGTCGAGGAAGGCCAGGGCGCCGGTGCGCGGCGCGGTATCGCCGCCGCGGTTGCGCACGGCGACGGTCGCCACGCCGGCGGCGACGGCGGCGCGCACGGCGTCGAGCGCGGACTCGGGCACGGAGAAGTCGATGTTGATCGGGTCGAGCTGGTTGATGGTGACGAGGCCGGCGCCGGAGTCGTTGGCCTTCACCAGCGCGCCCTCGTGGAGGCGGAGTTCGCCGGTCCGGCCGCCGATGGGGGCGCGGACCTCGGAGTAGCCGAGCTGGAGCTCGGCGTTGGCGACGGAGGCCTCGCGGGCGCAGACCAGGGTGCGGGTGGTGGCGGCGCGGGTGAGGAGCTGGGCCAGCTGCTCCTTGGAGATGGCGGACTGCTGGTCGAGGCTGGCGTAGCGTTCGGCGTCGGTGGCGGCGCGGGCGGCCTCGGCCTGGGCGTTGGCGAGCTCGGCGCGGGCGATGCGCAGGGCGTTCTCGAAGGGGCGGCGATCGAGGGTGACGAGCAGGTCGCGGGGCTTGACCTCGTCGCCCTCGCGGAAGTGGACGGTGGCGATGATGCCGTCCACCTGGGATTTCACGGCGACGGTGCGCAGCGGCTGCACGGTGCCGATGAGCTCGAGGGTGCGCGGCAGGGTGCGGACCTCGGCGACGGCGACCTGCACGGGCAGGGGCGGCGGCGCCGAGCGGGCGGACTGCTTGTCGGAGCAGCCGGCGAAGGGGAGGGCGCACAGGCCGAGCGCGGTGAGCGCGGGGAAGAGTGTGCGGCGGGCGGAGCGGGATCGGTGCATGGCGGGGATGGAGAAACGGGGCCGGACCGCGGCTGGGCGCGGCGCCGGTGGCGCGAGGTGGAACCTTCAACGCATAGCGGCAAGACGGGCGACAACAAATCCGGTTTCAGCAATAACGCCGCAAGGCGTCGAGTCCCCGACGCAGCTGGTGCGGCCCGCGTGCGGACGACGAAGGTGGTCGGGGCGGAGAGATTTGAACTCTCGACCTCCTGGTCCCAAACCAGGCGCTCTACCAGGCTAAGCTACACCCCGGACTTCGCGTGGCTGCGAAGACTCGGCTGGGCGCGCGCCGTGTCAATGCTTCCCTTGGGGGAAGTCGTCGGGGCGGTCGCCCGTTCGGTTGGGACGTAAGCATCGTGCAGTAAACTGCTTGCTTTGGTTCCGCGGTCCGGTATGGCTCTCTGCACATTTTTTCACTCCATGGATACTATTTCTCGCGAGAACAACCCCAGCATCCTTCCTGTGGTGGGCGCCATCCTCGGCGGCCTCGGGGTCCTTTTGGCCGCGGTCGCGCTCTTCAAGCTCGGCACGGTCAAGAAGCTGTCCGCCGACGTCACCTCCGTGAAGGATCAGGTTGCGAGCATTTCGGGCGACGTGCGCCAGGCCAATGATGCCGCCAGCCGCGCCTCGAGCTCCGTGACCAACCTCGCGACGCAGACGCAGCGCGGTTTCGACGCCGTCACGGCCGAAATCGGCAACATCCGCACCGATCTCAACAAGCTTGCCACCGCGAAGGCTCCCGCCGCGGCCCCCAAGGGCGCACCGGCGAAGGACGGCGCGGCCCCTGAGAAGGCCGGTCCCGGCGGCGACTACACCATCAAGGGCGGCGACACGCCGGCCAAGATCGCCCGCGCGCACGGCGTCACGCTCGACGCCCTCATGGCGGCGAATCCCGGCCTCGAGCCGACGAAGCTGAAGGTCGGCCAGAAGATCAACCTGCCGAAGTAATCGCTTCGCTCCACTTTACGCCTCCCGGGGCTCGCGCCCGGGAGGCTTTTTTATTAACGACTCCGAAAAACCGCCGGCCCCGCCCCGCCTGAGCATGTGGGAGCGGCTGGCCGACGCCGCGGTGGACCATTTCCGGGTCTTCCGCGTGCGGCGCACCCGCTACCGGCACCCGCGCGACCGGCGCGAGGGGGAGTTCGTGATCATCGAGTCCAACGACTGGGTCAACGTGCTCGCGCTCACCGACGACGGGCGGATGCTCATGGTGCGCCAGTTCCGCTTCGGCGTGCACGACTTCACGCTCGAGATCCCCGGCGGCGTGATCGAGACCGGCGAGGACCCGGTGGCCGCCGGGGTGCGGGAACTGCGCGAGGAGACCGGATACGCCGGACGTTCCGCGCGGCTGCTCGCGCAGGTGCGGCCCAACCCCGCGATCCAGGGCAACCTCTGCCACATCGTGCTGGTCGAGGGCTGCGTGCGCGTGGGCGAGCTGCAGCTCGACCCCAACGAGGAGATCGAGCTGAGCCTGCTGCCCGTCGACGAGGTCCTCGCCCGCGCCGAGCGCGGCGAGATCAAGCACTCGCTCGTGGTCGACGCCCTGTTTTTCCTGCGCGCCTGGCGCGAGGGGCGGATGAGGTAGCGCGCCGCCGCCGGCTGGTTTGACACGGTGGGGGCGGGCTCTTTGTTGGGCTTGCTACCATGGATGCCGCCCACACGCCGCATTTCGCCAACCCGTCCCCCGTCCTCGGCCCGGCCGTGAACGGCTTCGTGCCGGACGCCCTCGAGGGGGAGATCCGCGCGATCTACGAGCGCAGCCCGCTCTATGCGAAGCGCCATGCGTTGGCCGGCGACCGCCTCCACTGGGCGGGCTACGCGCGCATCCCGCTCCTGACCAAACGCGAGATCGTCGAACGGGGGCACTGCGCCTTCTTCGCCGACTGTGCCGAGGTCGACGCCAAGGTGCAGCGCAAGGAGTGGGAGTATGAATCGACCTCCGGCACCACCCAGGGGCCGATGACGGTGATCATGGAGCGCAGCTGGTGGCCGGCGCAGACCGCGCGCGCCTACGCGGCGCATCCGCTGCTCGCGCCCTATGCGGCGCGTCCGCCGCGCCGGGCGATCCTCGCCCCGGTGGGCTGCTCCAGCAACCTCTGCCCCTACGAGGACTTCGAGTTCCCGCAGCGTTTCATCGAGAACACCGTCTACCTCAACCTGCACAGCGACCCGTTCGTGTTCCTCGAGAGCGAGTGGGACCGCATCGTGCTCGAGCTCCAGGCGACGCAGCCGGAGGTCATCGAGGGCGAACCGATCTACCTCTCCCTGCTCGCCCGCGCCGTGCTCAAGCGCAAGGTGCGCGTGCCGAGCGTGAAGGTCGTGATCCTCACCTACGGCAAGGCCAGCCGCGAACACGGCCGGCGCATCGCCGAGGCCTTCCCGGCGCCGCAGGTCGACCTCTATGGCTCGACCGAGGCCGGCTACATCTTCGTGGGCGACGCCTTCGCCGACAACTCGCGGCCGATCGACGCCAACGTCTTCATCGAGCTGGTGCCCTTCCGCGACCTGCGCGAGACGTTCCAGATCGTGGTGACGACGCGTGAGCGGCGTGCGATGCCGCTGCTGCGCTACCTCACCGGCGACATCGTGCAGCGCTTCCCGACCGGCTTCCGCCTGGCGGGGCGCGAGCGCGACCTGCATTTCCGGCGGGACGGCTCGCTCGTGTCGCCTGCCGACATCGACCGGGCGCTGCCGGACGATTTCGCCTGCTGGCATTACTGCCTGAGCCAGACGGGCGAGTCGGCGTGGAAGTTCGACTACGTGGCGGAGCACAGCGCCGGACCGGACGTCGCGGAGGGCATCGCCGCGATGCTGGCCGACGGCGCCCGCGTCACCACCGCGCGCAAGAAGCTGATCGCGCCGGCGGCGAGCGGGAAGTTCGCGCTGCTCAAGCCGCTGGGCGTGGGCGCGAAGGCCTGAGGCCGCGGGCGCTCCGGCGGGGCCGGGACCGCGCTGCCCGGCGGGCGGCCGCGGCGGGTGATCATGAAAAAGATTCACCATCCCGACTGAATTAAGCCCCGGCAATGTCCGGAGGCCCGGCCGGCAAATATCGCTAATAAGGAATTGCCCGGCCGGGGGTGGGGCGTAGCGTCGGCACTTTCATTTCCAGCCCACCGCCTTTTCCAACGCACCACCGCAATGAGCCTCGTTCGTAATATCTTCTGCTCCTCCTTGGGGAAGAAATACATCATGGCGCTGACCGGCCTGGCCCTGCTCGGCTTCGCCACCGGTCACCTCGTCGGCAACCTCCAGGTCTTCTCCCATCCGGACAAGATCAACGGCTATGCCCACTTCCTGCAGGGCCTCGGGCCCGTGCTCTGGGTTGTGCGCGGCAGCCTTCTGGCCATCGCCGCCCTCCACATCTGGGCGATGGCGCAGCTGACCATCGAGAACCACCAGGCCCGCCCGGTCGGCTACGACTTCAAGCACACCATCCAGGCGACGCTCGCCTCGCGCACGATGCGCTGGACCGGCGTCGTGGTCGCCGCGTTCCTTGTCTACCACCTACTCCACTTCACCGTGGGGGCTGCCGGCAGCGACACGTTCAAGGCCAACCTCGCCGAGTACACCATGAAGGGTGACTTCCACCTCTTCGGCCTGACGATCGTCGGCAAGGGCGTGGAAGTGCACGACGTCCACACGATGATGGTCCTCGGCTTCCAGAAGCCGCTCGTGGCGGTCTTCTACATGGTCGCCGTGACCCTCCTCGGCTTCCACCTCTGGCACGGCTTCGAGAGCGCCTTCCAGTCGCTCGGCCTGCGCACCAACACCTGGGGCTGCTTCCTGCGCAATGTCTCCCGCGTCTTCGCCGTGTGCTACATCCTCGGCAGCGTGGCCATCCCCGGCGCGGTGCTGGCCGGCGTGGTGAAACAGGGCGGCTGCTCCAGCTGCTGCCCGACCGCCGCCGCGGAACACTGCAACAAATAACCCTTTCGTCGCCCGCCCAATGAAACTCGACGCCAAGATCCCCGCCGGTCCGCTCGCGCAGAAGTGGGAACGCCACATTGCCGAGAGCAAGCTCGTCGCCCCCAACAAC
>JAEXPG010000220.1 GCA_023447015.1 Verrucomicrobiota bacterium | reverse complement strand
GTGTAGTAGGGCTCGAGGTTGGCGGCGGGGTAGGCGGGGGTGAGGTGGTAGAGCTCCTCGATGGAGGCGTAGATGGCGTGGTTGCGCGGGTTGTTGCCCACGGTGTGCATCGTGAGCCAGGGACAGGCAGCGGTGTGCCCGAAACGTTGGTACGTGGAGCTGTCGATCAGCGCGGTGACGGGCTGGCCGAAGGGCGGCGGACCGTAGGTCTTGAGGTGGAACTTGAGCGCGTCGTTCCACTCGTCGGCGGTGAGCGAGTAGTCCTGCGGGATCCAGTCGAGGTGGATGCCGCTGATGATGACGTTGTAGGCGCCGTAGCGGGCGACGAGGTACTGGACGAAGCGGGCGTAGGAGGCGTTGAAATCGAAGTAGGCCTTCCACGAGGGGCCGTGGTCGCGGCGGATCGGTTCGAGGAAGGGGGTGAATCCCTCGTCGGCGAGGTGGCGCATCTTGCGGTCGAGGCTGCGGAAGTAGGCGGGGTTGAGCCGGTCGAAGTCGGCGAGTCCGTCGCGGTCGGTGAAGACGGCGAAGGGGCGGTTGCCCTGCTCGTCGTGCATGTCCTTGGCGGTGGTGGTCGCGCCGTCGTCGGTGGTGATGGCGGCGCCGGGCGCCCAGGTGCCGAATTTCTCCCAGGCGTTGCGCAGGTAGATGCCGTCGGCGTTCTTGAAGGTGGCGCCGCGGTGGTCGGCGGCCCAGTTGGGGAAGGCGGCGATGAGGCTGACGGAGTTGAAGCCCTGCTGTTTCCGCCAGGCCACCGCCTCCTCGAAACTGATACCCGGAGCGGGCTCGTAGCCGGCGGCGGCGTGGGCGCCGCGGAAGGGCAGGCGCCAGGTGGAGGCGGCAAGCCAGGTGTCGCCGAGGAGGAAAAAGGGGGCGCCGTCGGCGTGCTGGAGGGCGTGGCCGTCGGCGGTGGGGCGGAGGAACCCGTGGCGATTGGGGTTGGTCTGTTTCTCGGCCTCGGTCCATTCGACGGCGCGGAGGCTGCCGGCGCCGCCGTTGAGCCCGGTGTCGTCGGGGTGGTTGGAGGCGGTCTTCCAGCGCCAGTCGCCGGCGGCGGTGGCGACGAAGCGGACCTTGAAGGTGCGGTCGCCGTCCCAGAAGCCGTAGACGCGTTTGGCGAAGCCGGGCCCTTCGAGGTCGATCCAGCAGACGACGTCGGCATAGGGGTTGGCGTAGTCGCGGGCGGCCTGGAGGGTGATCTCCTGGCACTCCCAGACGTGGGCTTCGCCGCGCTCAAGGATGCGGGCGGGCGCAGCGAGGGTGGCGAGGGCGGCGAGGGCGAGGCAGACGAGGGGACGGAGCATGGGAGGTAAGGGGAGTGATGAGCCGCCGGCCACGGATGCGGCGACAGCGGTGGGCGAAGCCCGAGGCAGAGGGGATGTGGTGCGGAGGATGGCGCGAATTCCCCGCGGGGCAAAACCCCGGCTTGTGCACACTATTGAAGGCAACGCAGCCGGTCCGGACCAGCAGGGCGAACGGATGGCCGATGGTCGACGCATGCCGGTTCAAGGCCGGCGTAACTCGCTTGTCGGGTTTGCCCGACCCGAATCGGGGTGGCCGCAAGGGGTGTCAATTGCGGTCTGTGGCTATGAGCTGGGCGACCAGCTGGAGGAATCTGTCGGTGCGGTAGGGTTTCTGCAGCACCTGCGCGCCCGCGGGGATGCTCTCCCCGTCTTCGACGGAGTCGGCCGCGTAGCCGCTGGCGAAGACGACCGGGATCTCCGGGCGGAACGCGCGGCACTGCCGGGCGGCCTCGAACCCGCCAAGCTCGGGCATCATCACGTCGAAGAAGAGCAGATCGATCGCCGCCGGATCGTGGCGGAAGCGTTCGACCGCCTCGGCGCCATCCTCGGTGGCGATGACGTTGTAGCCCGCGTGGCGGAGCGCGGAGCAGGCGAGACGGCGGATCGCCTCGTCGTCCTCGGCGACGAGGACGGTACCGCCGGGGCGGGCCGCGGCCGCGATCGGCTCGTGCGCGCGGACGGCCGGTGTGTGTCGCCCCTCCAGATACGGGAGGAGGACAACGAACTCCGCGCCTTCCCCCGGTCGGCTGGCGGCCTCGATGTGGCCGTCGTGCTGGCGGATGATGCCGTAGACGACGGCGAGGCCGAGCCCCGTGCCCTTGTCGCGGGGTTTCGTTGTGAAGAACGGGTCGAAGATCCGGTCGAGGGTGTCCTTGTCCATGCCGTGGCCGGTGTCGGCGACGGAGATGCGGGCGAAGGGGGCGCCGGGCTGCCGCCCCAGGCGTTCGGCGGCGGGCGGGTCGAGGAGAACGGGCGCGAGGCGGAGGGTGAGCGTGCCGCCCTTGGGCATGGCGTCGCGGGCATTGAGGCAGAGGTTGAGGAGGACCTGCTCGAGCTGGCCGCGGTCGGCGTCCACAACGAGGGGGCGGGGTGCCGGGTGGAATTCGAACCGGATGTTCTCGGGGATGAGGCGACGGAGCATCCGGACGTGGTCGGCGACGAAGGTGTTGAGGTCGGTCTCCTCGCGGGCGAGGGCTTGGCGGCGGCTGAAGGCGAGCAGCTGGCGTGTCATCTGCGAGGCGCGTTGAACGGTCCGGCCGATCTCGGCGAGGGCGGCGCGGCGGTCGGCGGCGCCGGTGTGGTCGGATTCGGCGATCTGGGCGTTGCCGCCGATGATCTGGAGGAGGTTGTTGAAGTCGGGGGCGATGCCGCCGGCAAGGAGTCCGACCGCCTCGAGCTTCTGGGCGTGGCGCAGCTGGTCCTCGAGCGCGGTCTGGCGATCGGCGGCGGCCCGCAGGTCGGTGATGTCGCGCAGGAAGGTGAGCAGCGCGGGGCGGCCGTCCCACTCGACGCTGGTGGCGCTGGTCTGGACCCAGCGGCGACCGCCATCGCGGCGGAGCAGCTGCCAGCCCGGGTGCGGCGGCAATGGTTCACCCCGGAGGGCGGCGGCCAGGCGGGACTCGAGCTCGGGCCGGACCGCGGGGTCGACGTAGTCCGCCCACCGCGGGTTCGGACCGGCCTCGGCGAGGGTCTTGTATCCGAAGATATGGAGCGCTGCGGGATTGACGAAGCACACGACGTCGGCCCGGTGGACGATGATCGCGACCGGGGAGGATTCGATCAGGGTGCGGTAGCGGGTCTCGTTGTTGCGCAGGACTGCTGCGGCGGTCACACGCTCGGAGATGTCGTGGAGGACCGCCAGGGCGGTGCGGTTGGCGGGATCGCCCGCCGGCTCCGGGACGACGCGGGCCTCGAAGTGCCGCAGCCCGTGTGGCGTCGGGTACTCGAACTCGATCTGGGCGGTGCGATTTGTGGCGAAGACCCCGTCGATCACGCCGCGCCAGAGGCGGACGCAGCTCTCGGGGTAACCGGCGTCGTGGAGACTGCGGCCGATCACCCGGGTGGGGGCGAGGCCGGTCGCCTCGGTATGGGCCGGGTTGACGTAGAGGTGGTGCCCCCGCTGGTCGAAACGG
>JAEXPG010000096.1 GCA_023447015.1 Verrucomicrobiota bacterium | reverse complement strand
GTTTGAAGGCGCGGCCGGCGAAGGTGACCATGCGTTTGCGGCGGCCGAGGAGGGCCTGCTCCTCGGTGTCGTCGGGGGCGGGGGCGCGGAAGACCTCGACGGAGACCATGGGGTTCACCACCGGCTGGTCGCCGGTGTTGTAGATCTCCAGCATGATGTTCGTGCCGAAGGTCTTGATCGGGTCGAGGAGGACGGCGGAGCAGTGGAGGCCGAAGTTGTCCTCGCCGCGGTTGAGCACGACGAAGTGCTCCTTCAGGTACATCGAGCAGCTGGTGAGGATGCCGGAGCGCGGCGGGATGACGAGGGGCGCGACATCCTCGCGCTGCTGGACCTTGTCGAGGAAGCCGCGGGTCTGTTCGCCGCTGATGACGCGCTCGAACTGGAGGCGGGTGACGGCGGGGTTGATCGTGTAGCGGACGGAGTGGGGGACGATGAAGACGCGGCCGAAGCGGTCGATCGAGACGGTGCTGGGGAGCTTGATGCGGTTGTCCTTCACGGCGCGCCAGATCTCGTCGGAGGAGAGCTTGGCGGACTCGGGGGCGTAGAAGAGGCGGCCGACGGGCGTGCCCGGGCGGAGGAGTTTCTGGAAATAGGCGGCGTTGGGGAAGCCCTTGTCGAAGACGAAGGCGTTGGCCTCGATGAGGACCTTGTTGTTCTCGATGACCGGGGCGCCGGCGGTGGCCATTTCGATGCCGATGCGCGCGAGGGAGCTGCGTTCGGTGAAGTGGAGGGCCGCGAGATGCTCGCGCATGAACGCCAATTCCGCGGTCGAGCGCGGCTTGAAGGCGAGGGTGAGGGCGAGGGTGTCGTTCTTCTTGCTGAGGGACAGGATCTGTCCGTCCTGGCTGTGCCAAAATTGGGTGGAAATCATGGAGCGGCGGGAGCCCGGAACCGGGCGGGAAGGTGGGGCGCGCGCGGGTGGAAAGCGGGCCGCGGGCGAAGGATTGCTTTTTAAAAAACCGCCGTCCATCTTCCGCACCTTTCCGACGCAGGCAAGCTTCCGCCGGCGCCGCCCAAACCACATCGCAACCCAGATGAAATCGTCCCTTCCCATCCTTGCCGGGCTTCTTGCCGTCGCCGCGCCGCTCGGTGCCCAGAACATCAAGATCGACATCGATCCCAACAAGTCGGCGCAGTCGCAGCCCGCCCAGGCGGCGAAGCCCGCCGCCGCCCCCGCGGCGGCCGCGGCCGGCCAGAAGGATCCGGTGCCGCAGTACATCGTCCCCGCCGACGGGAAGTACACGGACGAGCAGAAGATGCAGGTGTACGGCTATCTCCTGGCCCGCCGCATGAACATGCGCGACGAGATCGCCCCGATGTTGAAGACGCAGGAGGAGCTCGCCGCCTTCATGGACGGCATGGCCACCGCGATCGCCGGCGGCGATCTGCCGTACGACCCGAAGCTGATCGGGCCCCAGTCCCAGGAGCTGCTCACCGCGCGCAGCACGGAATTCAAGGCCAAGCTCGACAAGGCCCGCGGCGAGATCAACGAGAAGAACCAGAAGGAGGCCAAGGAGTTCCTGGCCACCCTCGACGCGAAGCCCGGCATCAAGAAGACCTCCAGCGGCCTGCGCTACGAGATCATCCAGGACGGCAAGGGCGCGAAGGCCAAGCCGGAGCAGGCGGTCCGTGGCTACGTCAAGTCGACCTTCATCACCGGCGAGGTGCTCACCGAGCCGAAGGACAAGGACGGCAAGCCCATGGCGGTCGAGCTGCCCATCGGGCCGGCGGTGCCCGGTCTGAAGGAAGGTCTGCAGCTCGTCGGCGTCGGCGGGAAGATCAAGCTCTACATCCCGGCCGAGCTCGCGTACGCCGACCAGGGCCCGTTCCCCGGCGCGCTCACGATCTTCGAGGTCGAGGTGCTCGAGATCAAGGAGCCGACCAAGCAGCCCGAGGAGAAGAAGTAATCCCGTTTTTCCGAGACGCCCCCCGGTTTTTTCCGGGGGGCGTTTTGTTTTTCTGGCTTCCGGCGGTGCGGTGCTCTTGCCTCGGCCCGCGTCGCCTCCGGCCGCATCCTGTCCCACTGTGAAACTCGCTCTCGTCACCGAAACCTATCCGCCGGAAGTCAATGGCGTCGCCATGACCCTCCAGCGACTCGTGCGCGGACTGGCCGCGCGCGGGCACGAGGTGACGGTGATCCGGCCCCGGCTCCCCGGGGCGCTGGCGCGGGACCCGGCCGATCCGGCGGGCCTCGAGCATGTGCTGGTGCCGAGCCTGCCGCTGCCGTTCTACAGCGAGCTGCGTCTCGGCCTGCCGCTTTACCTGCGGTTGAAGAAGCTCTGGAAGGCGCGGCGGCCCGAGGTCGTGCACATCGCGACCGAGGGCGGGCTCGGCGGCGCCGCGCTGCTGGCGGCGCGCAAGCTCGGTCTGCCGATCAGCACGAGCTTCCATACCAATTTCCAGCAGTACACCCAGCAGTACATGTTCCGGGCGATGCACGACATCGCGCTCGGGTACCTGCGGGGCTTCCACAACCGCGCCGCCTGCACGCTCGTGCCGACCGACCAGGCGAAGGCCGAGCTGGAGGCGCAGCGTTTCCAGCGCGTGGGCGTGCTCTCGCGCGGCGTCGACGGCAAGCTCTTCCACCCGGCGCGGCGCAACGAGGAGCTGCGCCGGAGCTGGGGCGTGGCGCCGGACGAGCCGGTGTTTCTCTACGTCGGGCGCCTGGCGGTGGAGAAGAACATCGATCTGGCGGTCGCGGCCTTCCTGCGGGCCCAGGCGGTCGAGCCGCGTGCGCATTTCGTGCTGGTGGGCGATGGCCCGGCCCGTGGCGGCCTCGAGAAACGGTACCCTCAGTTCCATTTCGCCGGGATGCGGCGCGGGGAGGATCTCGCCGCCCACTACGCCTCGGGCGACGCCTTCCTCTTCCCCAGCACCACGGAGACGTTCGGCAACGTCGTCACCGAGGCGATGGCCAGCGGGCTGGCGGTGTTGTGCTACGACTACGCGGCGGGCCGGCAGCACCTGCGCAGCTGGACCAACGGCGTGCTCGCGCCGTTCGGCGACGGCGAGCGCTTCGGCGCCGCGGCCGTCGAGCTCATGCGCCGGCGGGCCGAGTGGCCGGCGCTGCGCGCCGCCGCCCGGGCGACGGCCGAGGGGATCACCTGGGAGCGGATCTTCGGGTCGTTCGAGGATACGCTCACCCGCGTGCGCGCCGGGCGTTTCGGCCAGCCGTGAACGCCCTCGTTCGACAACCGGCGCTTGCTCCACGCGGAGAGGCGAACAAGCTGCGCGTGCGATGACCAGCGAGTGCGCCAATCTCTACCTCGTCGGCTTCATGGGGACGGGAAAAACGACGGTCGGCCGCGGTGTTGCGGCCCGGCTGGGTTTCGAGTTTCTCGACTCCGACCACGAGATCGAACGTCTGCGCGGCAAGACCGTGACCGAGATCTTCGCCCAGGAGGGCGAGCCCGCCTTCCGCCGCTACGAGCGGGAGTTCATCGAGCACGGTCATCCCGCCACGAGCCAGATCGTCGCCTGCGGCGGCGGCCTGATCGTGCAGGAGGGCATGCTCGAGCTGGTGCAGTCGAAGGGGGTGCTCGTGTGCCTGCACGCCTCGGTGGAGACGATCCTCAAGCGCACTTCGCAGAGCCGTGCGCGACCGCTGCTCGAGGTCGATGATCCGGCCGCGCGCATCCGTACCCTGTTTGCCCAGCGGGAGCCGATCTACCGGAAGGCCGGGACGATGATCCTGACCGAAGGGCGCCCCGTGGCGGAAATCGTCAACCACGTCCTGCGGGTCTATCACCGCGAGGCGCGCGGTTTTCAGCCCAAGGCGGCGGCGCCCCTGTGATCCTCCAGCGACGGGAACACCTGCGCCAGCGCCTGCTCGGGCTCGGCTTCGATGTGGTCCGCTTCGCGCCGGCGTCGGCGCCGGCTGATGCCGGTCTGCGCGCCTGGTTGGATTCCGGCTTCCACGCCGACATGGAGTGGATGGCGCGCACGGTGGACAAGCGCCTCGATCCGCGGCTGGTCCTGCCCGAGGCGGAGAGTGTGATCGTGCTCGGCGTGAACTACTGGCCGGGGGCCGAGGTGCCGGCGGCGCATTTTGCGCGCTATGCGCTGCACGAGGACTACCACGACACGATCCGGCCGGCGCTGGAGCTGGCCGGCGAGGCGTTGGAGGAGCTTCTGGGGCTCGGTCTGGCCGACTACCGGTACTACGTCGATGCCGGTCCGGTGCAGGAACGCGGCTGGGCGGCGGCGGCCGGGATCGGTTTCCGGGGAAAGAACGCCAACCTGATCTCTCGCGCACACGGCAACTGGCTGCTGCTGGCGGCGATTCTGGTGCGGGCCGAGATCCCGCCGGACGAGCCCGCGGCGGCGGTCGACGCCGGCCGCACCGGACTGTTATGCGGCAAATGCACCCGCTGCCTCGACGCGTGCCCGACCGCGGCGTTTCCCGAGCCGGGCGTGGTCGATGCCCGGCGCTGCATCAGCTACCAGACGATCGAGAACCGCGGCTTCGTGCCGCGGGAGCTGCGGGCGCGGTTCGGCGCGCGGGTCTTCGGCTGCGACGAGTGCCTGGCGGTGTGTCCGTGGAACCGGTTCGCGCAGATCGGCCGCAGCGAACTGCTGGAGCGGCGCCACGATCTTGCCGAGCTGACGCTGCTGGATCTGCTCCGCCTGACGCCGGAGCGCTTCCGCGAAATCTTCCGCGGTACGGCGGTGAAACGGACGAAGCTTGTCGGCGTGTTGCGCAACGCCTGCATCGCCGCCGGCAATGTCTGGGTCGAGGGCGCCGCCGCTCCGGCCGGAGTCGACGAGCGCACGGCGGTGGTGGCCGAGTTGCTGCGCCTCGCGCGGCACGAGTCCCCGGTCGTGCGCGGCCATGCGGTTTGGGCCGTACGGCAGGTGCTGGGCGCCGCCGGTGCCGCAGCAGCGCTCGCCGAGGTGCGGGCGACAGAGACGGATCCGGCGGTGATCGCTGAATACGAGGCGTGACGGGACCGCGGCGGCCGCTCAGTCGGGCCGGACGAGCACGACGCGGTCGACCCAGATGCGCCGGGGGGCGTTCGCGGGCTGCCCGGTCTGGTAACCGTAGCCGGTGGTTTTGACGGAGATCATCACCCGCCAGGTGTTGGCGGCGGGATCGGCGCTGTTGAGGAAGGCCTGGTCGAGATAGAGGGCGGTGAGATACCAGGTTTCGTGGCCCCAGATGATGGTGTTGGTGCCCAGCGTGAAGGTGCCGATCTCGTACCAATGGTAGCGGCCGTCGTGCTGATCCGCGGCGATGCTGGGGCCGCTGCGCCGGCTGGCGCGGTCATAGATCCCGAAAGGCGGGGCATCGGTCGTGGTCTCTTCCGCCGCCGGGGCGTAGCAGATCGCCTTCCCGCTGGCGGCGTCGGGGTCGTCGACGAGCTGGACCGGCGATTCGTGGGCGAGGCGGGCGCCGGGGAAGTCGAACACCCGCTCGGCGGGCAGCGACGCCCATTGCGGCGGCAGCGCAGGCGTGGGCCCGGTGAGCATGGCGAGTTCCTCCTCGATCGCCGCGTCGTGCTCCGGTCCGCGTTGCCAATGGGCGGCGACGGCCCGGCGCATCTGCGCGTAGGCGGCGACCAGACCGGCGCGGGACGCGGGAAACTCCCGCCCGGACTGGAGCGCGATCTTCTTCCAGTGGTACAGGATGCAGTTGGTGACGACGACGAGCTCCTGCCAGACGTGCAGGCGTTCGCGGGAACCGGGAGCGGTCAGTTGCTCGGCGGCGAGGAGCCGGTCGCGGCACTGCTGGAGAAACTCGAGGTTCACGTAGGTGCGGGCGGAGGGCTTGTTGCTCCAGCGCATCGATTCCGGTTCGTCGCGCAGCGCGCCGGCGAGCAGGTCGTGGTACTCGCGCATCGGGCCGGCCGCGGGGCCGTAGTAGCCGGTGAAGAAGGTGCCGAGCAGGGCCGCGGGGGGCAGGTTCGGATCGGCAAGGAGGCGCTGGCCGAGCCAGAGACCGAGGTCGTAGAAACTCTGCTGGCTCGCGCCGAGTTCGTACTCGGTGAAGTACCCTTCGACCCCGCGGTCCCGGTAGGTGTTGACGTCCGCCGCGATGGTCTCGGCGGGCATGAACTCCGGCACCGTGGGCGCGGGCGCGGCATTGCCCATGTTCCAGTAGTCCCAGACCTGCAGGTGGGGCGTGATCGCGGCCCAGCCGTCGAGGAGACCGAGCTGGGCGCGGTTGATCGGGTGGGTGAGCGGCCGGAAGCAGTCGGAGTCGCCATAGTTGTCGGTCCACCACATCACGACGTTCTCCGACGGCCGCGTGCGCACCGGCGCGGCGGGCGTGACGCCGTAGGCGAGAGTGCGCAGGCGCAGGCCCGGGTGCGTGGACTGGAGGCGGGCGGCGACGTCGTTGATGAACTCGACGAGCAGGTCGGCCGGGGACGCCTCGACGTCGGTGACCCGGCGGCAGGGCTCGCAGCGGCAGAGGTACGGCGTGTTGTCCTCGACGCTGAAGTCGACGAGCTCGGAGGGGGTGAGTCCGGCGTCGAGGTACTGGGCGCGGCGGGCGGTGACGAAGGTGCCGATGCTCGCCGCCGCGACGCCGGGAACCTCGGGGTTCTTCAGGCAGAGGCCGGAGCCCGCCGCGCCGACGACCGGGATGCCGCGGGTGCGGACCTGGGCCTCGTTCATCGAGAAGTACTCGGGATTGGAGTCGAACCAGACATCGGGATCGACGAAGCGGTAGAAGGTGTGCGGCGTGCCGGTCCAGTGCCAATAGGGCAGATAGCCGCCGGCGCGCAGGCTGAACGGCTCCTGGGCGCGGTTGCGTAGCGCGCAGTCGGCGGCGAGGCGGCGGGTCGGGCTGTCGTCGGGCAGGAAGGAGATCTCGGTGTAGACCTCGCGGGGGGCGAACGCGGGCGCGATCCGCAGATCCAACGGCGGGATACGGAGGTCCGGCGTGAGCGGCATCACCGCGGTGTCCCAGGCGAGCCAGTGACAGCCGAGGGTGCGCTCGAGGAACTCGTAGACGGCGTACAACGTGCCGCGGGCCCGGCCGCCGGCGAGGACGAGGTTGCCCGCGACAGTCCGGACGATGCCCTCCTCGTCGCCGCAGGCGGCGGGATCGATTCCGTGGTGGCGCGCGAAGGCGGTCGGTCCGAGGTAGATCGCTGGCGAGCCCCCGGCGAAGTCGTTCTCCTCGACGACGGAGAATTCCGCTCCCGTGAGCTGGCGGAGATGCGCGGTCAATTCGTCGCGGGCGTAGGTTTCGGAGAAGCTGAGGTCGGCCGGAACGACGATGGTCGCCGATGCGTGGCCGCCCTGGGCGAGACGGAGGCAGGCCGCCTCGGTCGTCACGACGAGGACGTTGGGCGAGACCGCGGATCCGGAGGGTGTGTTGACCGCGACCGGGCCGGTCGCTGCGCCCGCGGGCACGACGGCGGAGATCTGGTGCACCGAGTCGACCGTGAACGTGGTGGCGGGCACGCCGTTGAAACGCACCGCGGTTGCGCCGGACAGGTTGTCGCCGGCCAGCACGATCTGCGAGCCGACGATTCCCCAGGCGGGATCCTGGACGGCGATCGACACCCCGCCGCGGGGGTTGGCGGTGGTCGGGTCCAGACCGGCGAGGTACTCCTCGAGGTTGTTGAACTCGTCGCCGTCGGAATTGGCTGTGGCGTCGGCACGGATGGGATCGAGGCCGTAGGTGGCCTCCCAAAGATCGGGCATTCCGTCGCGGTCCGAGTCGCCCGCGGTCGGCGAGCTGCCGAGGACCGATTCCTCCCAGTCGGTGAGTCCGTCGCTGTCGGCATCGGCGTCGGCGACGACGATGCGCCAGAATCCGCGGGCCGCGGCTCCGGAGGGCGGCACGGTGGTCGACAGGTCGCCGCCGGTGCCCGTGAAACCCACACCGAGGTCGGCCCAGTTGCGCAAATCGGTGGAGTGCTCCGCGCGGTAGATCTTCCCCGGGTGGCCGGGCCAGCGGAGGGTGGTCGCGCCGGAGGTCTCGTGCCGTGCGGAGACGGTCAGGCAGCTGCGGGCGGAAAGCGGATCGGTGCCGGCGAGCGCCTCAGCGCGGTTGGGCTGGCCGTCGCCGTCGGGATCGGCCACCGGGACGCCGGCGGTTGGGTAGCGTTTCTGCCAGAGGTCGGAAACGCCGTCGCCGTCGCGGTCGAGCATGCCGGGGAGCGGCGAGGTGAGGATCGGGAGGAGAAGCAGGAGTGCGGAGCGGAGTCGACGGGGAGGCATGGCGGCTGGCGAGCGGTCGGGTATCGAACCGATGCGGACGAGCGGGTCGCCACTGTTCCGGTTGGCGGCGGTGTTTTTACCGGCGGTTCATCGCGCCGGGCCTGTTCTGCCGGACGGCCTTCCGGCCCTGCCGGTGGGTGGCGCGCTTTGTTCGCGCGGGGGCGGGCTCGGGTTGCGGACCGCGGAGCCCGGCAGCTACGGATTCAAGGCCTCGGCGCGGGCTTTGGCGGGCAAGGTTCCCACGCGCGGGTCGAGGTCGGGCCCGGTCCAGGGCCACGGCGAGGTGGCCGGCCACCAGGCGGGTTTCTCGGCGAGGTAGAGCGAGGCGGGGAGGGTGCGCACGGCGTTGCCCGCCTTCCACAAGGTCTGCTGGTTGACGGTGTCGTAGTTGCCGTGGAGCCATGCGGTCGTGTAGGCCGGCGAAGAGAGCGACGGCACGGCATCGCTCTCGGTGAAGACCATGATGGCGTTGGCGAATCTGTTGCCGAGATACTGGGAGACGGTGACGGCCGAGCGCGGATCGGCGCCCAGCACCGGGCCGAAGACATTGCCGATGGCGGTGACATGGCGGCTGTTGTGGCCGACCATGAGCGCCTGGACGTTGCCGGATTGCGGGGTGGTCGAGCCGTAGACCGCCGGGTAGGCGAACTGGCTGGAGGCGTGGTTGCGGAAAAAGGTAATGGCGCCGGCGTTGCCGTGGGTCTCCGGCAGCGCCATGTGCGGTGCGAAGTTCCCCTCGACGAGCTCCATGTGCGGGAAGCTGCAGTGCTGGTCGATGGCGCATTCTTGGAAGGCGCCGCCGTCGGCCGACCACGCGTTGTCGGCATAATTGTAGGCGACCACGTTGCCGCCGCCGGAGTTGGAGAGCTGGATCGGCTTGTTCATGAACCGCGCGATGTTGTTTTCGACCAGGCAGTCGGCGGAGCCGCAACCGACCACGATTCCGTAACAGTCCTTGGCGTAGCCGTAGTCGGCGGAGTGGTGGACGTGGCTGTCGCGCACCACGCAGCGGTAGGTGCCCCGCAGCGCGACATGGATGCCGGAGATGGTACCGTCGGTCTGGATGTCCTTCACCCAGCAGTAGGCGGCGTTGGAGACGTCGACCCCGCCGGCGCTCCGCCCGTTGTAGTTCCCGTAGGTGCCGCCCTGGAGGTGGAGGTTCTCGAGCCCGGCCCACTTGGTCATGGCGGCGGTGACCTTCACGAACTGCGCGAGATAGGGGCTGGCGGACTTGAACGTCCAATGCAGCGGCGTGACGAGGGTGATGGTACCGGCCGCGACATCCGCGGAGGCGATCTCGACACGTTGGCTGATCGAGCGGTTGGCGGCGCGTTTGAAGTAGGTGCCGTCGCCCACCACGACTTCGCCGTCGTCGATCTGGTCGACGAGCGCGAAATCGCCCGCCTTGAACTTGGCGGCGTTGGTCGGGCCGAGTTGCACGGTCTGCCGCTCCTTCGGCGCATCGGCGATCAGCGCAAAGGCGGGATCGGCGTAGCTGCCCCAGCTGTAGCAGGCGCCGTCGTAGGAGGTCCCGATGGCGACCACGGTGCCGCCGCCGGTGCGGACGATCGTCGTGCCACCCGCCGCGGCGCCCCGCGCGCCGGAGCCGCGGAGCACGACACCGCTGCGGAGGTTGATGGTGGCCGACACGGTGAAGGTGCCGGGCTGCAACAGCACCACCTGTCCGGCGGGGCAGGCGGCGATGGCGGCGCTGATGTCGGCCCCGGGGGCGAGCGTCCGGAACACCGTCGTGCGTTGCGGGAGTTTGTCGGGACCGAGCGGAAGTCCGAGCAGCGTGTCGGACAGGATCCCCGGGTTCCAGGTGGTGGTGAATGCAGGATCGAGCAACCCCGGCGGGATCTCGGGGCCGCTCGGTTTCGCGGAGACGCGCCAGAACTGGCGGCTCCCAGTGGCGGCGCCGGCGGGGGCGGCGCCGCGGCGGCGCAGGGCGCCCCCCCCCCCCG